>JBAXES010000499.1:0-3818 GCA_037140315.1 Chloroflexales bacterium | reverse complement strand
CGCCGCGCTCACGCCACCAGCGGGCGGCGGCTGGGGAGAGGCCGAGCATCGTCACCTCCTGATCAGTGTCGGCGTCATGCCCCGCAGTATACCATGTTGAATTGAAGAGGGAGGGGTTAGGGAAGGCGAAGCCCAGGGCTCGTGCAAAGTCCCTGGGGCTGCGCCCCAGACCCCGCTTTTTGTCAGGTTTGGGCGGCGAAGCCGCCCAAACCTGACAAAAAAATAACGTGGGGGCGGCGAAGCCGCCCCCACACCCCCTCCGGGAGGTGACTTTGCACCAGCCCTGAGGCGAAGCCCTTCCTAACCCCTCCCTCTCTGTTTGCGGTGCGACGAGCGTCTAGTCGAGGTAGCCGCGCAGCTTCTTGCCGAGGTGCGGGTGGCGCAGCTTGCGCAGGGCCACCGCCTCGATCTGGCGGATGCGCTCGCGGGTGATGCCGAACTCTACGCCGACCTCCTCAAGGGTGCGGTAGCGGCCGTCCTTGAGGCCGTAGCGCAGCTGGATGATCTTGCGCTCGCGCTCGGGGAGCTTCTGGAGCACCTCCTCGATCTGCTCGCGCAGCATCGCGGCGGCGGCGGCCTCCGAGGGCGTCGAGATCCGGTCGTCCTCGATAAAGTCGCCCATACGGCCCTCGCCCTCCTGGCCGACCGGCATCTCTAGCGAGAGCGGGTGCATGCTGGCCTCCAGGGTGCGGCGCACCTTGCCGGCGGAGATGCCCATCGCCTCGGCGATCTCCTCGGGGGTTGGCTCGCGCTGCATCGACTGCTGGAGCTTGTGCGAGGTGCGCTTAACCTGGCTGATCGCCTCGCCCATATGTACCGGCAGGCGGATAGTCCGGCTCTGGTCGGCGATAGCCCGCGTGATCGCCTGGCGGATCCACCAGGTGGCGTAGGTGGAGAACTTATGGCCCTTGGTATAGTCGAACTTCTCGACCGCGCGCATCAGGCCGATATTGCCCTCTTGCACCAGGTCCATCATTGTCAGGCCATAGGAGGTGTACTTTTTGGCGATTGACACCACCAGCCGCAAGTTCGCCTGGATGAGGTGCTGGCGCGACTCGCAGCCGTGGGCGTAGGCCCGCTCAAGCTCGATGCGCTCGCGGCTCGTCTCGTACTCCTCGCGGTCGATGCGCTGACGCGCCAGGTCGCCCGACTCCATGCTCTTGGCCAGCTCGACCTCCTTCTCGGCGGTCAGCAGCGGCACCTGGCCGATCTCCTGGAGGTACATACGCACCGGGTCGTCGAAGGCGATGTCGGTGAGGTCGGGCAGCTCGGCGGCGGTATCTTCGTCTGGCTGGCTCGCCTCAAGCTCCGCAGCCGACTCGACCACCTTGAGCCCCTCGGCCTGCATTGTGGCATAGAGATGGTCTACATCCGCCACGTGCAGCTCTGGCTGTGGGAACGCCTCTAAGATGTCATTGTAGGTCAGATAGCCGCGCGCGCGCGCTATCTCAAGCAAGCGTTCCATCATCGATCCCAACTCCTGTACGGGCTGCTGAATGAGCGTCGTCATCCTTTGCCTGTAGAACGACCTGACGATGCCGCTATGCTGGGCCGCCATCTGGAGCGCCGCGACATCGCGCACGCTGCCGTTCTGGCGCTACGCCGGTGATGATACCAGCATACGCGTATTGTCAAGCCATCATACTAAATGCTCTTATGGCTTGCGCTAGGGCGCAAGAGCCTCACAAAGCCAACGGGAAACCCGCCGCACTGTACGATACATCGTCGTATCAAGGGTGGAGATGTCGAAAGGCCGGAGCGTATGTGTGTGCAACCACGCTCTGGCCCCTCTCGTCGGTGTGTGTTGCCGTAACGGCAAGAAGATGGGGTCGAGAGTAGCCCCTCAAACCCCAACCAATACACACAATTGAGGGACGCAGACGGGGCACCCCATTGGACTTCCTGGAATTCACTATAACATTATGCAATGGTTAAAGTCAACCCCTGATTGGTTATAGGTTTCAAACTATTTAGGGCCGGTTCCGCGGTACAATGAAGCATCTGCTGAACCTACGACACTCGTAAGGATACGCTCGACAGTACTGAGGGCGCCCCGTCCTGCGCCGCCCTGGCCCAGGCGGTCGCGCAGATCGCCCGAGAGAAAGGCTGGCCCTGTGACCCTGAACGACGCCCAGCGCGCCTACCTAGACGAGATCCACTACGCGGTTGTGGCTACCCACAACGTCGGCGGATCGATCCAGCAGACCGTTGTCTGGTATCTGTTGGATGCGGATGAGATCCGCTTTAGCTGTGGGGCGGGCAGCGTGAAGGCGCGCAATCTGCGTCGCAGCCCCGCTATCAGCCTGGCCGTCGCCGATGGCCGACGCTACCTGACCATCCAAGGTACTGCTGTGGTTGAGCCATCCGACCCAGACCTGCGCCAGCGCCTGGCCACCCGCTACCTTGGCGTCGAGGGGGCGGCCGCCTGGCTCCAGCGTCGCACCGACGCCCCCCGGCTCACGGTGCGGGTGACGATCCAGAAGGTGTATGGGCAGGGGGTGTGAGCATTGAGTATTGAGCATTGAGACAAGGTTACAGGGAACAGGGAACAGAAATATCGCATCCTGATGCAGTGCAATTGCCTGAACTGTAACGTACGCTGAAACCATGTCTGAGGTCGTAAGGAGACGAGTGGCTTTCTCAATGCTCAATTCGCGAACCGAGGCGCTATGTCTGATGATCTCGCGCGACGGGTGATGGATCGCTGTGACGCCCTGGGGGCGATCAGCGAGGACCTGGGCCGGCTCACCCGGCGCTCGCTCACCCCGGCGATGCGCACCGCCCACGATCTCGCTGCGGGCTGGATGCGGGCCGCCGGTATGGCAGTCCATGAGGATAACGTCGGCAATCTGGTGGGCACCTATCCGGCCGACCGCTCGGTCGCTCGCACGCTGATCCTTGGCTCGCACTTGGACACGGTGCGCGACGCCGGGAGGTACGACGGTATCCTGGGCGTGCTGGTGGGCCTGGCCGCCGTCGAGCGGCTGCACCGCGCCGGTCGGCGCCTGCCCTTCGCTGTCGAGGTGGTGGCCTTCACCGAGGAGGAGGGCCTGCGCTTCCCCGCGTTTCTGGGCAGCCGGACGGTGGCCGGCAGCTTCGACCCATCCGCTCTTGATCGCTGCGACGACGATGGGGTGACGCTGGCCGAGGCGATCCGCGCCTTCGGCGGCGAACCCGACATGATCCCGCAGGACGCCCGCAGGCGTCAGGATCTGCTTGGCTACCTGGAGGTGCATATCGAGCAGGGCCCGCTGCTTGAGCAGCGCGGCCTGCCGGTGGGCGTGGTCAGCGCGATCACCGGCCTCAGCCGGGGCAGCCTAACCTTCACGGGGGTGGCCGGTCACGCCGGCACCGTGCCGATGGAGATGCGTCGCGACGCGCTCTGCGCCGCCGCCGAGTTTGTGCTGGCCGCCGAGTTTTACGCGCGTGGCGCGCCCGGCCTTGTGGCCACCGTAGGGCAGATCACCGTATCACCCGGGGCCAGCAATGTGATCCCCGGCGCGGTCACAGTCAGCCTGGATCTGCGTGACCAGGATGAGTTCGCGCGCCTGGCCGGCCTGGCCGAGCTACGCCGGCGGGCCGAGGGCGTCGCCGTGATCATTCCCACATCTAGCACCCCCCCAAGAGCATGTGTAAATTGTAAATGCACAGCCAGAACCCACCAAAACGCCAGCCGAGATGTAAACAGTTAGCACGACCACCAACCGAGGGATACCCCCGAAGCCCCGCCTAGCGTTCTGGCCTTGCAGGCCAGAACTCAGAACGAAGCCCCGCCTAGCGTTCTGGCCTTGCAGGCCAGAACTCAGAACGAAGCCCCG
>JBAXES010000498.1:0-3820 GCA_037140315.1 Chloroflexales bacterium | reverse complement strand
GGCGAGGACTGGCAGTACGTCGGCTCGGCGGAGGGCGCGGACGGCTATCGCCACACCTTCCGCCACCCGCGCCACCCGCTCACCGGCCGCCCCGAGCTGCGCACGATTGAGACGCGCGCGGCGGAGGTGGAGGCCCAGCCGCCCCAGGAGAACCAGCCATGAGACGCATACTCCCCGGCCTGCTGCTCATCCTGCTGAGCGTCGTGGCCACAGGCACCCTAGCCGCCACCCCGATTCCGGCGGGCGCAGAGTCAGAGGCGACGCCAATTCTAGCGGAGCCAACGGTGGTTACACCACTTGTCACCACAGCTCCGCGTGCGACCGACGAGTCGGCGTCGCCGACCGCGCGCTCGGCCAGCGCCACCGCAACCCCGGCGGCGAGCATGCGCCCTGACGCCTGCGAGCCCAACGACACCGACGCCCAGCCGTGCGCGCTGCCGCTTGATGCGGTGAGCGGGCCATTTACCTTTGTCCCCGAGGCGGATCGCGATGTGTATGTGCTCGACCTGCCCGACGACCCGGCGATCCAGACCGTCGTGACCGTGCGCGCCACCGCGGGCCTCGACCTGTTCCTCACCGCACGTCAGGGGCCGACCCTGCTGGCCAGCGGCACGATCTCGCTCACGCTGGCCCCGGCCATCCACGGCCCCGTGCTGCTGCGGGTCGAGAACCGCGACCCGCGCCCGTCCGCCGGCGAGAGCTACCGCATCGAGGTGCGCCGGGAGATCGCCCCGCGTGCGGCTGGGACGGTGGATCTGACCGGCGCGCCCGACGCCCTGGAGAACAACTGGTCCTTCGCCACCGCCGCCACCATCGCCGTCGGCGTGGTCTACGATCTGACCCTGGTCTGTCCTGAGCAGCGCCCGGACGCCTGCCCCGGCGGCGACCACGACTACCTGCGGGTGCCGGTCAAGGCTGGGGTGGCCTACCGCATCGCCACCTTTGACCTGGACCCCGGCGTCGATACGGTCGTCGAGGTCTTCTGGCAGCGCCAGGATCGTCCGGTCGCCGGCAACGACGACTACGCCCCCGGCGGGCTGCTCTCGGCGCTGACCTGGGTGGCCCCCGCCGATGGCCTGGCCGACATCCGCGTCGCCCCGCGCAACGGCGGGCTTATGCCGCAGCTCGCCGAAGCGACCCACGCCGCCTACCGCTTCGTGGTGGCCCCCGTCGCCAGCGAGCTGGCCCGCAAGCTCGATCCGACCCTGCGCCAGCAGGCCAACATTCCCACCCCCACCGCCATGGTTGCGGCCAGTCCATCCAGTAGCGGCGGCGCGACTGGCGCGACGGGGAGCGGCAGCGCGGCGGGCGCGGCCGTCCCCGGCAGCCAGGAGCAGATCACCGCCGGGCCGGCGATCATCGTGCGCGCCACGGTGCTGCGCCACGAGCCGCGACCCGACAGCACTGCCCTGGCCGATCTCCCCGCCGAAACCCGCGTCGCCGTGCGCGGCCCCGTGCGCGGGCTCTGGGTCAGCATCGCCGCTGACGCCAGCATCCTTCCCGGCTGGGTCCTTTGGTTGGATCTGCGGCGGATCGACCCTAACGCGCCCACCCCTCAGCCGTCCACCGCAGGCGCCGGCGGGGCCTCCGCCGTGCCTGCGGAGAGCCCTCCTGTCCAACAACCGAGTGCATCGCAATCGCCGGTTGCCGTGACCACGGCGGCCGCTGGTCGCCCCGGCGTGCAGGTGGACGTGACCACCCTCGACCCCGCGCTGCCACCGCCACCACCCGCGCCCGCCGCCCGCGTGCCGGTCGTCATCGCCGTCACCATCGTGGCCACCGACCACCCACCGACCGGCGGCTCGGCCCTCGGCATGGCCACGCCGACGCCTGACATGCGCCAGCCGGTTCGCGGGGTGCGCGTCCAGATCGCCAACGCCTTCGGCGAGGTGCTCGCCGAGGGCCTGACCGACGCCAGCGGCGCGGTGCGGCTCAGCCGCGACCTGCGCCCCACCGAGGCGCTCCAGGTCGTCATCCCGGCCTGGGGGCTCACCATCCCGCTGGCGAGCGGGCAGACCGACCTCATCCTGACCGTCCCGGAGGCTCACTCATGACCACCAGCGACGCCCGCGAGGAGGCCCGCTACCGCCAGGACGTGCTGCGCTCCTACCGCGCCTGGCTGGCCTACCTCGAGTCCCAGCAGACCATCCTGGCCCTGGCTAGCGATGCCCAGACCGCCGCCGACCCCTTCGAGGGGGCCAGCGCGGCCCAGGAGCGCGCCGACGCGGCCCAGCGCCGCCTCGCCAGCCTGCCCACCGACCAGCGCACCCTTTTCGACGCGGTCGCTGCCGAGGAGCGCGCCCAGATCCAGCGCCAGTTCGACGCCGGGGCGCAGGTGCGCGGCGGGACGGTCACGCACGCCGACCCCGACGAGGTCGCGCGTCAGGCGCTGACGCACCTGATCGAGGAGGCGCAGGGGCTGCACCGCGACGACCGGCGCGGCCTGGTGCCGCGCGGCACGCCCGACGCCATCAAGTGGCTGGCGATCGACCTGGCCGAGGTGGCCCACGCCCCGCCCAGCGCGACCGACTACCAGCTCGGCGGCGGTCGCCGCGACGCCCGGCGCGGCATGATCGTGAACATCGGCTTCGCCGTGCTGGCGCTGCTCGCCATCCCGGTGGTGATCCTGCTGCTCCAGCCGGGCCGGCCGGATCGCCCCGCAACCGGCGCGCCGACGAGTGGCGGCGCGGCTCTCAGCTCCTGGCGGATCACGGCAGCCCACGACGCGGCGGGAGTCTGGTCGATGCCGGTACGCCCCGTTGCGACGCGGTGGCCCACCGACTGCACGCCGAAGGACGCCGCGACTGCCTGTGCGCTCACGGGCTCGTTCCGCCCCATCCAGCTCTGCCTGCCCGCCGCGCGCCTAGAGGCGCTCGACACCCTGCTCCTTGACGCGCCCGACGGGCAGCCCACCCGTGTCTTCGCCCTCGCCACCGCGCCGCAGGGGGGTGACGACCTGGTGATCCACGTCTGTGACTCAGACCGTGCGATCGCTCCGCGCTACGGCCACCTGCAGGATCTCCAGGCCCAGCCGATCCTGGCCCCGGGCGATGCCGCCCCGGCCGGCTTCCGCATCACCGCGATCACCGTACGCGGGCGCGGTGAGGACCCGACCCTCCCTGATGGGCGCGTCGTGCTCACCGTGGCCGTGGCCGACGCGGGCGGCCAGGACTGGGTGGCCCTCGCTCCGACCATCCGGCTCGCCGATGGGAGCGCAGCCCTGCCCAGCGCGACCCGCCCCGAGACCGGGACGATCGCCTTCGACTACCTCATCCCCGATCCCGCCGAGCGCTTCGACGTGGTCTGGCAGGTGGCCTCGGGGGCGGACCAGGTCGTCCGCTACCGCGCCACCCTGGAGCCACCCCCAACCCGCGACGCCGTCCTACGTTCCCATCTGCGGGTCGAAGCGCTCACCGCCCAGCCGGGGCAGCAGACGATGACCGTGCAGGCCACCCTGTCCACCACGAGCCCCGCCCCGCTCGTGCTTACCCCCGCCGACCTCGGCTTTGTGACGCCGAGCGCCCGGAGCGCGGTGGCGGCCCCCGCGTTGGGGCCGCCGCTCGCGCCGGGGGAGCGCCGGGTGGTCGTCATCGACCTGCCCCTGGAGAGCGGCGTGCTCCAGATCGGCCCGTTCCGCTATCAACTGACCGTCAGGAGGTGATGTCCGGCCCACCTGGTTGGCCACCCTGGCCCTGTCCACCCCTACCTATCGATTCGATGTGTACCCACCATCCCATCGTCACAAGGAGACCCCGTGTATGGACGCGATCATCGCCTTCTTCACCCAGTGGCGCACGCAGATGCTGACCCTCGGCCCGAT
>JBAXES010000497.1:0-3827 GCA_037140315.1 Chloroflexales bacterium | reverse complement strand
GCAGGATGCGGTAGGCCTGGTAGCTGCGGAAGCCGACCATGCAGTAGAGCCGGAGCGGCCCGCGCGCCGCAGCCGCCTGCACCTCGTCCATCCGCGCCCGTAGCTCGGGCAGCGGGATGTTGACCGCGTTGGGCATGTGCCAGGCCGCGTACTCGTCGGGGTTGCGCACATCGACCAGGGTGGTGGTCGGGTCCAGCTGCGCATAGTCCTCGGGGTACCAGGCGACCACGTCGCCGCGCAGCAGGTTTGCCGCCACGAAGCCCGCCATATTCACCGGGTCTTTGGCCGAGCCGTAGGGCGGGGCGTAGGCCAGCTCCAGCTGCTCCAGGTCGTAGACGCTCATCCCAGCCCGGAGGGCGGTGGCCAGCACATCGATGCGCTTGTCCACACCGTCGTAGCCGACGATCTGCGCGCCCAAGAGCTTCCCATCGTCGGGGGCGAAGAGCAGCTTGAGCTGCATCGCCTTCGAGCCGGGGTAGTAGCCGGCGTGGCCCGAGGGGTGGATGGTGACCTTGGCGAAAGGCCGGCCGAGCCGGCGCAGCGTGCGCTCGGAGGCCCCGGTCATCGCGGCGGTCATATCGAAGATCTTGACCACCGCCGTGCCCTGCGTGCTGGAGTAGGCCGCGTCGCGCCCGCAGATGTGATCGGCGATGATCCGGCCCTGGCGGTTGGCCGGCCCGGCCAGGGCGATCAGCGCCGGCTGGCCGGTGACCGTGTCGGTCACCTCGACCATATCGCCGGCCGCGTAGATCGCCGGGTCGGATGTGCGCATATGCGCGTCCACCGCAATCCCGCCGCGCGACCCCAGCTCCAGCCCGATCGCCTTGGCCAGGCTGGACATCGGGCGCACCCCAATCGCCAGCACCACCAGGTCGGCGGTGAGGGTGTCGCCGCGCTGGAGATCCACCGCCACGCGCCCGCCCACATCGCGGAAGGCCGTCGCCGCCGTGCCCAGGTGCATGGTCACCCCGTGGCGCACCATATGGTCGCGCAGCTCGGTGGCCAGCTCCGGGTCAAGCAGCGGCATCACCTGATCCTGGAGCTCGACCAGATCGACCGACACCGTGCGGGCGCGCAGGGCCTCGGCGACCTCAACCCCGATATAGCTGCCACCGATGACGATGGTGGACTGCGCGCCAGCGTCGAGCAGGGCGATGATCGCATCCATGTCGGGGATACTGCGCAGGGACAGCACGCGCGGGTGGTCGATGCCGGGGACGGGCGGGCGCAGCGGCGCGGCGCCCTGGGTCAGCACCAGCACATCGTAGGGCTCGTCGTAGCGCGCCCCGCTGGCCAGATCGACGACCTGCACCAGCTTGGCGACCCGATCCACACCGACCACATCCTGCTCGGTGCGCACATCGAGGTTCATGGTGGCGCGCAGGTGCTCCGCAGTGGTAACCTGCAGCGACTCACGCTTGGGGATGACCCCGCCGATATGATAGGGCAGGCCGCAGTTCGCGTAGGAGACGTAGCGGTCGCGCTCAAGGACGACGATCTGGGCCTGCTCATCGAGCCGGCGCAGGCGGGCGGCGGCCGACATCCCGGCGGCCACGCCGCCCACAATCACAATCCGCTTCATCAAAGGTTCCCTCTCTCGTCTATCCATCACAACCCACCACACTATCTCTGATGCACGTACGGCGCATCAGGTTACAGCCTGCCCGGTCTGGAGACACGCTCAAACGTGGAGCGTCGAGGGATAAGGATCACTCGACAGGAGGCTCCGCGATCTGCGCCTGCTCCCGTGCGGCCTCGGCACCCTGGAAAATCTGCGCCCACACCGCAGCGGCGCGCAGCTGGTCAGCGAACGAGGGCGCAGGGCGCTGCGCGGCAACCACACAGCAGATCCGGCGCATGGTGGGCGCAGGGGGCGCAGTTTTATCCGTAGGCGTGGCCGCAGGCATGGCATCACTCAGCATCAGGACGATCCCTTCATCGCGCTCCCATCCGCACGTGCCGCGCTGGGGAGCGCCTCGATATCCACACATCTCTGATGCACGCGCGGCGCTTCTGGTTACACGCCGCCCGCCGGCCCGGCCTTCTCGGCCACCACCCACGCGGCAAACTGTCCGTCCGCCTCGATATGCACCGGCACGCCGTGCGCCGCAACCATCGCCTGAATGGCGACCGGGCTGAAAAAGTGGCTCCCCATCAGCGCCAGCCGCTCGGCCAGGGCGATCAGCTTCACCACCGGGTGCTGAAGATCCGGCTCCTCAATCACCAGCCGGCCCCCTGGCCGGAGCACGCGCAGCAGGTCGGCGATGGCCGCGCGCGCATCGACAAAGTGGTGCAGGGCGTCAACCACCACAATCCGGTCGAAGCTGGCATCCGGGAAGGGCAGCCGCGCCACATCGCCGCGCAGCGGGGTCAGCCCCTTCGCGTGCGCCTGGCGCAGCATCGGGATCGACTGGTCAAGCAGCACGAGCTCGCCGACCAGCGGGCGCAGCTGGGCCGTGACCCGCCCGGTGCCGCCGCCGGCATCGAGCAGCCGACCGTGGGGAGGCAGATCGAGCAGTCGCCGCAGCTGCGCGGGGTCGGGCGGGCCGATCAGCCGGTCATAGAGTGGGGCCAGCAGGTCAAAGTGGTCAATCACGCGATACATCTTTCCGGTCAGGCCGCACGGTGGGGCGATCACCCCTCCCGGCGCTGACCCAGGCGGCCACCAGAAAACCGAAACAGGATGGCGTCCCAGGTGTTGCCGCACAGATTGCCAATCCAGATCATGGTCAGTACGCGCTCGATGGCCTGCGCCTGCGCCGGCCCGTAGATCGCCACCAGCTTCGCCTGAAGCTCCGGCGTCGGCTGCCCGGCGGCCTCGGCCCAGTGCCGGGCGTACACCAGCGCGGGGATCTCGGATTCCGGCGCATCCTGGGTTGACCCGTCCAGCAGCAGCGTAACCTCGGCCGCCGACAGGCCGCTCAGCTGGGCGACGTGGGTATGGAAGCTGACGCAGTAGCGGCAGCGGTTAACCGCCGTCACCACCAACATCAGCCGCTCGCGCCGGGCCGGGGCGAGCGTTCCCGTGCCACGCAGGGCCGCGAGGCGGCGGAGATCCGCCCAGAGCTGGGCGGCGCGGTGGTAGTGTCGCCGGCGGAAGGTGCCGGACGACCGTGGGGTGTGCATACGGGGTGCTCGTCTCACATCGCTTAGGCGTGGAGCGCCGGGAGGAAGACGGTCGGGCTGGTGACCAGCAGCGGGCTCTGGCTCTTGAAGGTCTCGGCGTAGGCGACCCCGAAGAGCCGGCCCATGTAGGCGTCCTCCGCCTCATACAGCGTCAGCAGCCGGTCGCCCTCCTCCACGCGGAAGATCGAGCCGTACTCGGCCAGCGCCGCGCGCTTGCGGTCGTAGGTCGTGCTCACATCAACGGCGAAGGCGAAGTCGCGGCCCCAGGGCGGCTCCATCTTGCAGTGCGGGAAGAACAGCCGCTCGACATTCCACGGCGCGGTGTCGGCCAGCAGCTCGCCGCCGGGGACCCGCTGCCAGTGATCGAGCCGCCCGTAGAACACCGCCGCGCTGAGCAGCGGGCCGACCGCCGCGTGATCGGGGTGGACGCAGGCGTCGGTGGTGCCGAAGACCATGCGCGGGCGGTGCTCGCGGATCAGCTGGGCGACCTGGAGCCGCAGCGCGAGGGTGTCGGTGAGCAGCCGGTCCTGGCCGTCGAGGAAGACCCGGTCGGCCCCGAGGATGGCGGCCGCCCGCTGGGCCTGGGCCACCCGCTCGCCCGCCACCGCGAAGTCGCTCGGCTCGCCGTCGCAGAGGTCCACCAGCAGCACCCGCAGCCCATCCCCAACCAGCTTCGCGATCGTCCCGCCCATCTGCACCTC
>JBAXES010000496.1:0-3844 GCA_037140315.1 Chloroflexales bacterium | reverse complement strand
GATAGCGCAGGCTGGGCTGAGCGTGGGCGTTGGCGCAGCGCTCTGGGGCGCGGCGCTGGCCCTGGCCGTGCTGGTGATGCGCCGCCCGCTGGAGGCCAGCGCGCCCGCCCTGGCGCGGCCGGCTGCAGCGGCTGGCCTGCGGCCAGCGCTGATCAGCGACTACGTGAGCCTCACCAAGCCGAAGGTGATCTCGCTGCTGCTGGTGACGACGCTGGCGGCGATGTTCATCACCGAGGCGGGGGCACCCTCGCTGCCGCTGATTTTCTGGACGATGGTGGGCGGCTATCTGGCCGCCGGGGGCGCGGGGGCGATCAACTGCGCCTTCGATAAGGACATCGATATCAACATGGGCCGCACGAGCCGCCGCCCGGTGCCGAGCGGGCGGATCTCGTCGCGCAACGCGATGATCTTCGGGCTGGCCCTGAGCGCGCTCTCGGTGGTGGTCATGCTGGCCTTCACCACGCCCCTGGCCGCGCTCTTCTCGACCATCGGCATCGTCTACTACGCGCTATTCTACACGCGCTGGCTAAAGCGGAGCACGTGGCAGAACATCGTGATCGGCGGCGGCGCCGGCTCGCTCCCGCCGCTGGTGGGCTGGACGGCGGTGACCGGCAGCCTGAGCCTGCCGGCGGTGCTGCTGTTCGTGATCGTCTTCTACTGGACGCCGCCGCACTTCTGGGCGCTGGCTCTGGTGAAGCAGAAGGACTATGCGCGGGCCGGCGTGCCGATGCTGCCGGTGGTCGCGGGCGAGCCAGAGACGCGCTGGCAGATCCTGATCTACTCGGCGATGATGGTGGTGCTGTCGCTTCTGCTCACGCCCCTGGGGGCTATGGGCATACTCTACCTGGCCCTGGCCGCCCTGCTCGGCGCGATCTTTCTGCGATCGGCCTGGGCGGTCTGGCGGCGCGGCGACCAGGCTGCGGTCTGGGGGCTGTACAAGTACTCGCTGCTCTACCTGGCCCTGCTGTTCGTGGCGATGGTGGCGGATCGGATGCTGCGAGGGTGAGCGTGTCGCTCGCCCTCGCAGGGTGTGGGTTGATCATGACTGACTTACGCAAGTAAACACTAGCAATTATGTGAGAGATCTGGTATACTGCACGCGGGACATAACCGGGCCGTCACTGGCCGTACGCACTCTGTCGAGGAGGATTGATCTATGGCGACGATCGAGCAGGACCTCATCCGGCTGCAGCCGACCATGCCCCAGCCGATGATCCTGGTGAGCGAGTCGGCCTCTGACCGGCTGCTGACGATGATGCGTGAGAAGGATCTGGATGGCTACGCGCTGCGTGTCTTTGTCTCGGGCGGCGGCTGCTCCGGCATGCAGTATGGCATGACGTTCGACGACGAGATGCGCGAGGGCGACAACGAGTTTCAGGCCGGTGCGCTGCGCGTGGTGGTTGACCCGATCAGCGCCAGCTACCTGACGGGCGCGTCGATCGACTTCATCGACAGCATCATGGGCGGCGGCTTTAAGATCGAGAACCCCAACGCGGTGTCGAGCTGCGGCTGCGGCAACTCGTTCCGTACGGCTGACAACGGCGAGGATGGCGCACCCGCCGGCTGCGGCACCTGCGGCGCATAGCCATTCACTGTTCTGAATGCAACACGCACCGTGGAGCTAAACATGCTCCACGGTGCGTGTTGCATATTGCGCTCATGCTACCTGAGCACCTCGAGGGTATCCGCCTCTTCAACGCGGGGCGGTACTGTAGTCTCGCGAGCAGTGGGAGTAGTTCTGACAGGCTTATACCATTTTTAACCGAGTAGCGGCTTTCTTACGCTCACTGTGCTATACTTGCAGCTCTAGTGACGCATGCCAATGTGCTGTGGGCTGCGCCGAGCGATTGATGTGCCGCGACCGGGAATACCTCGTCAGAAAGATTCCCACCGTGTCAGCTAAAATACTGGTTGTTGATGACGACCCGGCGATCCGCGATATCCTCGTCCGCATTCTCACGCATGAGGGCTACACGCCGATCACCGCCGCGAATGGGCTTGAGGCGCTCGAGCTTGTGCCGCGCGAGTCGCCTGACCTGATCCTGCTTGACGTCACCATGCCGATCCTGGACGGCTTCGCCGTATGCAAGCTGCTGAAGGACAGCGAGCAGACGGCGCTGATCCCGGTGACGATGCTGACGGGCCTCGACGACCGTGAGCATCGTCGGCGCGGCATTGAGGTGGGGGCGGACGACTTTTTGACGAAGCCGATCGAGCAGAGCCTGCTGCGGGCCAGGCTGCGCTCTCAGCTGCGGATCAAGCGCCTGACCGACCAGCTCGACCGCACCGAGAGCGTGATCTTTATGCTGGCCCTGGCGGTCGAGGCGAAGGACTCCTACACCGAGGGCCACCTGCGCCGGCTCTCGAGCTACAGCGAGCAGCTGGCGATCGAGGCGAAGCTCGACCCGGCGCAGGTGAAGGCGATCCGCCTGGGCGGACTGCTGCACGACATCGGCAAGATCTCGATCGATGACGCGATCTTGAGGAAGCCGGCGAAGCTCACCGATGATGAGTACACCCACGTCAAGCGCCACCCCGAGGAGGGCGCGCGGATCGTGGCGCCGATGCGATTCGCCGGCGATGTGGGGCCGATCATTATGCACCACCACGAGCGCTGGGATGGCATGGGCTACCCGCACGGCCTGGCGGGCGAGGCGATCCCGATCGGCGCACGGATCGTGGCGATTGTGGACGCCTACGACGCGATGATGACCGACCGGCCGTACCGCAGCGGCCTCGGCCTGGCGGAGGCGGAGCGCCGCCTGAAGGAGGGCCGCGGCCGCGAGTGGGACCCGCGCCTGCTCGACATGTTTATCGCGATGATCGACGAGGGCCGGCTGGTGGAGCCGTGCGTTGACGATGGCCTGCGGGCCACCCGGCTGACCTTCTGATGTATCCTGAAGCGCTGGCATTGCTCACCTGCCCGCGCCACCCTGAGGCTCGGCTCGGCCTTGACCCGGGGGCGCGCCACGCCGCCGACGGCGCGGTCTTGCGGGGGCGGATGCGCTGCAGCGCATGCGGGGCGCGCTACCCTATCCGCGGCGGCATCCTCGATCTGCTCGGCCCCCGCGCCCTGCCGGATAGCCTGGCGCAGCTCACCAACTACCTGTCGATGACGGCCTGGGGCTACGAGCGGCTCTGGCGGGCGCGCGCGTTGACCCTGATGGCGGGCGAGCCGCTTGGCTATGATCGCGAGCTGCCGCTGATTGTGGGGCTGGCGGCGCCGGAGCGAGGCGGGCTATGTATTGATGTCGCCTGCTCAAACGGGCTCTACGCGCGGGCGATCGAGCGGGCGCGGGGCGGCACCCCGGGCCACACGATCGGGGTGGATCACTCGCTGCCGATGCTGCGCCACGCCCGCGCCCGCGCCCGCGCCGAGGGCCTGCGGATCAGCTCTGTGCGGGCGAAGGCCCAGGCCCTGCCGGTTCGCGCCGGCAGCGCGGCGGGGCTGGCGGTGGGCGGCTCGCTGAACGAGATCGGCGACGTCGACGGCGCACTGGCCGAGCTGCGCCGCGCCCTCGCGCCCGATGGCCGCTGTGTGATGATGGGCCTGGTGCAGTCTGCCGCTGCGCGGGGCCGGGCGCTCCAGGCCGCGCTTCGCGTTGGGGGCGTCGCCTTCTGGCCGCTCTCAGAGCTGAACCGGCGCCTCACGGCCGCCGGGCTGCGGCTGCGCGCCCAGTGGCAGTATGGGGTGGTCGTGTTTAGCGTGCTGGTCGCCGCAGGCGACCAGCACGCTAACGAGAGGTAAGGAATGTTCTCGGAGGGGCTGCGCCCCTCCAAACCTCCCCGCGCAGGCGACCAGCACGCTAACGAGAGGTAAGGAATGTTCTCGGAGGGGCTGCGC
>JBAXES010000495.1:0-3846 GCA_037140315.1 Chloroflexales bacterium | reverse complement strand
GGCCGACGGGATCGGCTGGCGCACCGACTTTCGCCGCGACCTCCAGATCCAGCGTAACGAGCTGCGCTACGCGCCCTATATCCAGGAGACGGTCGGCAGCATCCCGACGGTCGAGGCGACGGTCAAGCGCCTGATCGGCTGGGAGTGCCGGGCCAAGGAGTTCGCTAACAACATCCTGCTCTCCAACCAGCCCGAGCGCCTGAACCTCTGGGCCACGCAGCGCACGACCGACGGGTGGGACACACCTGCGGCGCCGCTGTCGCTCGACTTCGCCTACGAGGGCCGACCGGCCAGCGTGAGCTACGCCGAGCCGGGCGGGGTCACGCGGCGCTGGCTCTTCTACCACACCCCGCGCGCAACCGGCGCAGGCCCCGCCACAGCCGGCGCGCCCGCCAGCTACCTGCCGCCGATGGGCAGCTCGACGATCTGCTACAAGACCGACCTGAGCTTCCGGCTCAGCGCGGCGGGCCACACGCGCGACCTGGAGCAGGGCCGGCTCTCCTCCACGCTGCTGCGCAGCTTCGCCGACCACGGCCTGGCCCTCTCGCTCGACCTGACACTCGATGCGCAGCAGCCCGGCCCCCCCCACGTCTGGCGGATCGGCGACCGGCAGAGTCGGGCCAGCTACACCGTGCGCGAGGCCGACGATGAGCTGATCATCTCAACCGAGTGGTCGGCGGTCCAGCCGCTGCGCCCGCCGGGCCAGGGCGAGCTAGACCGCCACCCGAGCGCGGCGATCTTCGCGGGATCGCTACGGGTCTTCTGGGATGTCTACGACGAGGCCACCCGGCGCTGGCGGATCGAGTGCCGCGCCGCTGGCGGCGGCACCTGGGAGCAGCCCGCCGACGCGCCGCGCGCGCCCTGGGCCGGGCCGAATCGGCGCGCGCCCTGCGCCGTGGCCCACGCCGGTGCCCTCTGGCTCTTCTGGCGCGAGCCGGACGACGCCGGGTGGCGTCTGCACGCCAGCCGCTTCGATGGACGGAGCTGGGAGACGCCCGCGCCGCTCGACCCGCGCGTCGAGGATGATCTGTTTGCCCTGTCGGACGGGCAGCAGCTCTGGCTCTTCTGGGCGCGGCACGAGCGAGTGACGGACGGGGCCGACGCGCGGATCGCCTGGCGGATCGCCTACCAGTCCTACGCGCAGGCGGCCTGGGGCGCAGCGCAGAGCCTGGCGGCCCCCTACGCCGCCGACGAGCGCGAGCCGGCGGCGCTCGTCGGCCCGCAGGGGCAGATCGAGCTCTTCTGGAGCTCCACCCGTGACGGGAGCTGGTCGCTCTGGCATGGTGATCTGGCCAATCTGGCAGGCACAACCCAGCAGATCACGCGTGGCCCCTTCAGCGAGCGCGCGCCGCTGCCCCTCACCGACGGCGAGGGCACCCTGCTGGTCTACCGCTCCAGCGCCAGCGTGGCCTACACCAGCCCGACCTACAGCGCCACCCACACCCTCGACACGCGCTACGCCGGCTGCACCACCCTCGGCGCGCAAACCGCAGCCCGCAGCGGGCTATGGCGAAAGTTCAGCGACTTCGGGGCCTACACCTACGACACCGGGCCGCGCGGGGTGCCCGACAACAGCACCTGGTACGCCCGCGACACGGTCGGCATCTACCTGCGGGCCGAGACCGACGACAGCGCCGAGATCGAGACCAACCGGCAGCGGATCGAGCGCTTCCTGCGCGAGTTCCTGCCCATCCAGGTGCGGCTGGTCTTCATCATCGAGACGCCGACCTCCACCGAGGTACTCTACCCCGCCGACCGCCCGCTCGGCGAGGAGGTCTGGGCCGAGCTCCAGAGCCGCGCCGACGAGCAGCTCGGTGCGACCGGCGAGAGCTACGCCGACCGCATGGCCGGGTGGGAGTGGCTGCGGGCCTGGGCCGCGCAGGCGCCGCTCGATGTGACGAATAACCCACGCTATCGCACCCGACACAGCGATGTCGAAGCGGAGGAGTAAACCATGGAACACGTCGGCGCCGGTATCCAGGGCATCTACCGCGACCGTCTGGTCGGGGCCGATGGGCGGCTGATCTACGACAGCGGCTGGAGCAGCAACACGATTATGGCCAGCTTCCGGGTCTTGCTGGCCGCATTTCTCAGCCACGACACCACCATGATCAAACACCCAGGGCACCTGCTGGTTCTGATGGTGGGCTCGGGCGACAGCGCCTGGGACACCCCGAGCGGGCCGACTGCCGCCGACCCCGCCGGGTCAGGGCTGCTGAATCCCCACACCGTGCGGGTTCGCGATCTCCAGCTAGCCTACCTGGACGAGCAAGACCAGGAGACGACCGTGCCGAGCAACCGCCTCCAGATCACGGCGACGATTGACAATCGCATACAGCTCGACAACCCATATCCACTGCGCGAGTTCGGCCTCTTCGTCCAGTTCGCCGATACGGCGCAGACCCTCAGCATCGTCAACTGCGTGCGGCACCGGCTGATCTACAAGACCGCGAGCGACACCCTGACCCGGCAGATTCGGCTCACGTTCTAACAAAAATACCAGGAGAACGACCATGGCCAACATCTCGCGCGACACCTATAACCGGATCAAGCACTACGTCAGCGTGCGCCTGCAGCAGGGCGTGCCGCTGGTCGACGCCGACTGGAACGAGATGGAGGATATCCGCCGCTTCGAGCTCCAGGCATTCCTCAAGTGGTATGTGGGCGACGGCGTGCCGTATGGCGATGATGGGTTCCGCATCTCCATCGTGTATGACAGAGCCGATTTCTATATCAGCACCGGGCGCTGCCTGGTAGGTGGCTGGGATGTGATGAACGACGGGCTGGTAGAGCGCCAGACGGATGGCACCTGGGTAGCAACAACTGAGCGCTATCCCATCCAATACAACCAACAGCGCCTGGTCAAGGAGGTCGATCTCTGGCAAGCCTGGGGTGTTGCGCGGATGGACAAATTCACCACCCCGCCAACAGACACACCCCGGCTGGATCTGGTCTACCTGGACACCTGGGAGCGCGAGGTCAATGATAGGGAAGACCCCGATCTGGTGAACCCGGCGATCAGCATCCCGACCTGTGTGCGCCTCAAGCGCGAGTGGGTCGTGCGCGTGGCCCCGATCGTCGATGCGAACCTGACCGACTTCGCCGTGCAAGCAGAGAGCTTCCTGCAGGAACTGCGCGACCAGAGCGACCCCCAGTACCAGGGCCACGCCTACTATTGCCTGGCCCGCATCGAGTGGGACGGAAACTCCGACCCTGTCTTCGTCGACCTACGCCGCACCGGGATCAGCCTGATCGACCTGGAGCGCCGCATACGCGTGCTGGAGCGCCGGGTGTTGGCGCCGGCCTTTGCGCCTCAGAACCAATTTACGCCCAGAGAGGCCCACCCTGAAACTCCAGTGACCATCGCGGGCAGCAATTTCGACATCCCCGGGCTAAGAGTTCTCTTCGGCACAGTTGTAGCCGAGGTCATCGGCACCCCCAGCGCCACCCAGATCATTGCCAAGGTGCCGCCAACGCTGCCCTTAGGCAATGCGATCAAAATCACAGTCACGACTGATGGCGGGAGCATCGTCAGCGACGAGAGCTTCACTATGAAGTGGTTGGCGCCGACCTTCAGCGGAAGCCAGTTTACGCCTAGCGAAGGCCTCGTCGGTGCCACGATCACCCTCACCGGGAGTAACTTTAACGCCCCCGGGCTAGTCGTCAAATTTGCCGGAACCCTCGCTCAGATTGCGCCGAATACGACCCCCAGCGCCACCCAGATCCAAGTTACTGTGCCAAATTTGCCCCCCAGCGACCCCGTCATCGCCGACCCCACCATTACCGTTGAGACCGTTGGCGGGAGGGTAATGAGCACTGCGCGATTTAAGGTGACGTCGACACAGC
>JBAXES010000494.1:0-3847 GCA_037140315.1 Chloroflexales bacterium | reverse complement strand
GCCATAGATGGTCTCGCTCCGGCGGAAGGGGCGGGCGCCGATATATGGGTTGCTGGGCGGGGGGGCCGCGCCGTCTGTCATAGTAGACCCTGCATATCACAGCTGAGGTGTGGGGCCTGCGGCTAGAAGAAGGGGTTCGCATCGCCGACGGCGACCTGCCTTGGCCCGGCCTCGTCCCACTTCTTATTCAGCTCCTGCATAAAGTCATCGACGCTGCCCCAGAAGACGCTGATCTCCGAGCCGCGCGAGTAGGTCTCCAGGTAGCGCCGGGCGCGCTCGGGGTCGAGGAACAGGCCCTCCTCGGGCAGGATCTGGCCGGCGATATTAGCGTAGCGCGAGCGGCGCTGGCGGCCCTCGGCCCTGATCACGCTGCGGAAGATCACGCGGAAGCTCCAGTCCTCCAGGCGGAAGCCGAGCAGGAGCATGCCGCTATCGGCGATCGCATCGCTGACCACCGGCGGGATCCACTTCTTGTTATTGGTCACGCCGATCAGATAGTCGAAGTAGTCGTCCTCGGTGAGCACCAGCGAGGCGGGCACCTTCGTGAGGCCGAAGAGGTAGAAGATCAGCGGCTGCTCGGGGCTGGGGGTGTAGCTCGGGTTATCGAGCACCGAGGGGAAGCGGATGAGCTGGTCGTTCCAGCGGCAGATCTCGATCTTCGGATCCTTCCCGGCGGCGCGCAGGGCCTCGACCAGCAGGTTATCGGTGCCGGCGGTGACATAGATCTTAAAGGGCAGCTTGGCCAGCACGAGGTAGGGGTCGGCGGGGTTCTGCTCGCGGCGCAGCTTGCCCACGGCGGCGAAGACCTCCTCCAGCGGCGCGTCGGGCTTGGTGGCCGGGATCTGGTCGCCGAAGCGCCGCATGAGCTCATCGCGCATATAGGCGTTCAGCTCGCGGCGGGGCAGCTGGGCGTCCTGGTTCACCGTGAGGAACTGGGCCACCTGGGGCAGCTGGTCGCGCTCCTCGGGCGACATCGGGAAGCGGTACTTCTCGGCCAGGGCCTCGGCGGCCTGGCGGGGCGAGCCGAGCATGGCCTCGTTGAGCTGGGGGCCGAGGATGGGCGTGCAGAGGCCATCGTGGATGTTGCCGATCAGGGCCGGCCACTTCTCCAGGTTGGCGTCACCGCTGAAGCTGGGCACATACCAGATCTGGCCGCTGCGCAGGCGCATATACAGCACCGGCATCCAGTGGTCCACCGCGTCGCGGACGCTGCTGCGGGCCACGGCGACGGCGCGGTCGATCTGGCCGTCCTTGCGCAGCTCGCTGAAGAAGACCGGCATAAAGCGCTCGACCGTCTTCATGGCCACGCGGCCCTGCATCGCCAGCACGGCGGGGATGCCGGCGCGGGCGAGGCGCGGGCCGAGGGCGGTGAGCGGGCCGCCGTCGGCGGTGCTGGGCGCGCCGTCGCCAGCGCTCTCGCAGGAGGCCAGCACGATCAGGCGCGGGCGGTCGCTCAGCTCGCTGATCCGTGTCACCAGCTCGGCCCCGTCCACCGGCGCGGTCTGCCCGTCGGCGTCCTCCAGGAAGATCACCGGCTTGCCCTTCGGGGTCAGGGCCCCGTGGGCGACAACATAGAGGATGTCGCAGCCGTCGCGCAGCCGGGCGATCAGCGCGTCGAGGCTGGCGCGGGCGACGCCGTCGCTGGCCAGCTCGGCCACCGTGATCTGCTCGCCGAGCCCGGCGCGGGCGCGGGCCAGCTCGCCGGGCACATCGACGGCGGACAGGCGGAACTTGGCGGTCAGGTTCGCGGGGTTCGCCACCAGCACCAGGGCCCGCAGCTCGCTCTGCGGGCGCAGGCGCACCGGCCCCCAGTCGCTGCTGCTGAGGAAGCGCGAGAAGAGCAGGCGCTCGCCCATCAGCAGCGGCGACCCGTCCTTCGGGTCGCGCAGCGTCTCCCAGCGGATCGACTGCAGGTCGGGGACGGCCGGGTCGAGGAACAGGCGCAGGCGCAGCACGCGCTCCTGGGCGGCGGTGGCCGCGCGGGCCTCGGCGAAGGCCGCCAGCACCGCCGGATCGGCAAAGAGCATCGCGCTGAGGGCCTTGCCGTACGCCTCGGGGTCCTGCTGCAGCTCGAGCAGCGCGGCGGTGTCGAAGCTCGCCAGCGCCGGCTTGTCGGTGCTGAGCCGGATATCGGCGGCGTCGTCGGGGCGGGTGTAGCGCAGCTCCACGCTGTAACTGTCAGAGTCGCGTCGGTAGAGACCGATCTCGAGATCGGCAAACCCAGATGAGGCCATGGCCCCCCCCCAGCGATGCATCGGCAAGATAACAGGCTACGATATCAGGCCAGCGCCGTTGTGATGCCGACCGCCCCAGCCCACACAGAGGGCGTGACTACTATAAGCTCATAGATGCGCACACTTATGATAGCCACTGCCATGTATCTCGTCAAGTTAACAAAGAGTCAATCAGCGGCCACGAGCCGCCCCGCCCGCGCAGCTGAGGGCCTCGGGCGCATCCAGCTGGGTGACGCAGACCGCGGCGCCGCGAACAGCGCCGCGGGCCGCGGCCCAGTCCGCCGGCGGTGTCTCCGGGATGCGCAGCCACGGGTACGTCGCGCGCATGCTCTCCCGGTACCAGGGGAAGTCGAGCAGCGGCCCCACGCCACCGCCACGTCCGGGCGCGTGCCGACGGCGCGGGGATACTCACGGCCTACCTGGCGGCCACACTCTCCAAGGGCATCCCGGCCACCGTGCTGATGCTGCTCTTCGCCACGCTACGGAGTAGCCTGCTCAGTCAGCCACTCGCGCAGCGCGGTCACAGAGAAGTCGGGCGCCACTGCCTCCAGATCCTTGAGCGCCGCGCTGGGGGTGTCTCGACCGGGATGCCGATGAGCTTGACTATATGCAGAGAATAGAATATACTCTAATCACAGGCGAGATCGTAGCATTTGGAGGTGATCGATGCCGAACGCGCAGGACGATGGGCCGGAACAGTCGGCTGCG
Source organism: Chloroflexales bacterium (assembly GCA_037140315.1). GTDB lineage: Bacteria > Chloroflexota > Chloroflexia > Chloroflexales > Chloroflexaceae > Oscillochloris. The sequence goes on along the minus strand of JBAXES010000494.1, from coordinate 905 downwards.
ATCTTCAAGGCGCTGGCCCACCCGACCCGCATCGCCATCCTCGACCTGCTGCGCTACGGTGAAGAGTGCGTCTGCCACATGGAGGCCATCCTTGGCAAGCGCCAGGCCTATATCTCACAGCAGTTGGCCATCCTGCGTGCCGCGCAGATCATCACGGACCAGCGCGACGGCATGAACATTTTCTATCGGGTGGTGCGCCCGGAGATCTATGCGCTGCTCGATGCCGCCCGTGCGGCGAGCGGAGCTTCAATCGCAGCGCAGGCGATGCCCATCCGCCGCGAGTCCTGCCCCTGCCCGAGGTGTACGCCGGTGGTCGCGGTTACGGACTGACGGGCTTTGTTGTTCGCCAGAATATGCAGATTATTGAATATAGAGGACGAGGAACCCCATGCTGAACGTGAAAGTCCTTGGCCCGGGCTGCGCCAACTGTAAGCGGCTGGAGGCCCTGGTGCAGAAGGTCGTCGCCGAGCGCGGCCTGACGGCCGAGGTGGAGAAGGTGACGGACTACGCCCAGATGATGCGCTGGAACCTGATGAAGACGCCCGGCCTGGTGGTCAACGACACCCTGGTGGTGAGCGGGCGGGTGCCCAACGAGACCGAGATCGCCGCCTGGCTGGTGAAGTAAGATCTGGTATTGGATGGGGCCATCCAATACCAGATCTCGTTGTAAGAGGTGAGAGAGATGGCACAGACTTTTAGCACACACACGCCGGTACCCGCCACGACAGGCCGGGCCTGGCTGCTCGTCGGCGTCGCCGCCATCGTCTGGCTGATCGCCTACAATCTCATCCAGCCCCTGGCCGACTGGCTGACCTACGGGCTGCTCGGCATGGCGCATGGCTCGCACCTGGGCGACTCGCTGGCCTTCTTCCTCTACGATGTGCCGAAGATCCTGCTGCTGCTGA
>JBAXES010000493.1:0-3848 GCA_037140315.1 Chloroflexales bacterium | reverse complement strand
GGGAACAGAAATACCGCATCCTGATGCAGTGCAATTGCCTGAACTGTAACGTACACGGAAACCTTGTCTTAGCGGCGCCGTGGGCGACGCCTGCCTCCAGCCTGGTTGAGGAGCGAGACGAAGGCGATGATCACGGTGATAATCACGAGGTTCTTGAGGATCTCGAAGGCGGAGAAGCTGCCGCGCCCGCCCTCACGCCCGCGATCGCCGAAGCCCGCACCCCCGCCGGGGAGGGCGCCGGGCCGGCGCTGGCCCTCGACAGAGCCCGCAGGCGGCTGGCGGCCAAATCCGTCGCGGCCAAAGCCGGGGCCGCCCGGCCCGGAGGCGCCGCCTGCGGAGACGACAGCCAGCGTGGCGCCGACGACGAGCAGCGCTGCGGCGAGGATAATCAGCGTGCGGGTGACGATCTTCACTACAACACCTCCTGGCGCGGCGTTGATCGCGGCGTCCTGATGCCGAGCAGGCGGGTCGTCGTCTTGAGAGTCCACTGCCAGTGCAGGGCGAGATGCAGGCCGATCAGCAGGACGGCCACATTCGAGGTGAGGCTATGCAGGCCGCGCCAGAGGAAGCCCGGCGCGAGGTGCAGCCCGAAGAGCGGCAGTGCGACCTGCGAGATCATCAGCCCGGTGAAGGTGACCAGGGTGACATCGATGAAGAGGGCCAGGTTGAGCAGGTAGCCCAGGCGCGAGATCGTGCGGGCCTTGCGCAGCATCGTCTTGCTCAGGGCGATGATCCACTGCCAGTGGAACAGCAGGTGGACGATGATCGCCGCGCCGAAGGCGATGCCGAGCCACTCGTGGATGGCGATCCCGCTAAACCGGGGCGCGGTGGCGATCAGAAAGGCGATAAAGATCGCGGCGTCGATGAGAAGGTTGGTGCGCGACCGGATGTGGTGTCGATGTTCTTGCTTCATAATCCCAACGCTAGTGTTGGCGTAGAGCGATGCCGCATGATAGCAAGAATATCTTCAGGCATTGTTAAGGCGCGGCGGTTGGCGCGGAGACCTGCTGCGTAAAGACCGCCTTGTGGGTTACACCGCCCAGCTCGACAAAGACGGTGACCTCCCATTCGCCAGTCATGGTGTAGGCGGCCTGGGCGAGGTAGCGGCCCTTGCCCTCGCTGGAGGCCACGGGGCGGTTCGTGCCCATGGGCATGGCCGGCATGAGCAGGTCGATGTAAACCGAGGCGTTATCGATCGGTTTGCCCTGAGCATCAGCCAGCGAGATGACAAAATCCTGCGCGGCGTTGAGCTTCGGACTCAGCGGTAGCTCCAGGCCGATGGTGATCCCATCGACGACCTGCTCCAGGCGGGTGGTGGACGGGCCGGCGGGGGCGGCGCAGGCAGCGATCAAGGCCACCAAGATCGCGAAGGAGACGAGGCGCAAGATCACACGTCGCATAAGCGTCTAGGGCGCGTCTCAGGCTCCAGCGGGGGAGTCGAGGGCGGCGCGTAGGCCCGACGCGAGGAGCGGCAGGCCGGCGATCTGCACGACATGGAAGAGGCCGTTGTGGTCGAGCGGGATGCCGAGGATGGTCAGCTCAGCGCTGCTGGCCTGGATGGCGGCGGCGAGGATCGATAGCAGGACGCCGACGGACATCTGCTGGGCGCCGCTGAGCCGGTCGGCCTGGAGGAGCCGGGCGTAGGCGCCGAGGGCGAAGAGCATCGCCACCGCCTCGTAGACGATAAAGGCGATGAAGCCGCGCTGGAGGCGCTGTTTTATGGCGTAGAAGCCGAGGGCGCTGAGGAGCAGGCCGGGCAAGGCGCGGCGCGCGGCCCGCTCGCCGCGCAGGTCGCCGACGGCACCGGCGGCGAAGAGGGCGACGGTGAGGCCCAGGGTGAGGTCAAGGGGCCGCCAGAGGAGGGTGCGGCGCTCCTCCGGCATCTCCAGGCCGTGGATGACAACGCCGAGGGCGCTGGAGAGGCCCGACGCCCCGAAGGCCCCGGCCCAAACGCTGGCCTTCCACGGGTCGCTGCGGCGGCGGCCGAGCAGCTCAGCCGCGTAGCGCAGGGAGACGATCGCCAGGATGGCGTCGGTGGCGGCGGTGGTGCGCTCGGTCGGGCTCGCGACGATCTGCATATGTGTTGGGGGCCTCGTCAGGGCGCAGCAGCAGGGCGCAGCAGTCGCTGCGCCCCTACAGGATGACCTTGCGCTCGGCGATCAGGCGCGAGCGCATCTTGCGGTAGAGCTCATCGTAGTTCAGGCGGCCCATCGTGATCTCGTACTTATACGCCTGGAGCATCTTGTGGATCTCGGCGTCGAGTCGCTCCTCGACCATCAGCTCGTCGGTGATGATCTCGTTGACCGCCAGGCGCAGGTCGCTATCGCTGCCCTGGAAGAGCACGCCATCGATCTCGGCGAGCTGGTCGACGATAGCGGCGGAGAGCAGCTCGATCTTCTCAGGTGAGAGCTTCATCGGCACCTCGTTCGTGTAGGGGTGCCTCGCGAGGCACCCCTACACTATACACCAACAGGGTGGATTTCAGTGAGGGCAAGCCCTCACTGAAATCCCAGGCTGCTTAGATCACGCGATCATTGCCGCCGTCGACCGGCACCTGAGACGCGGTGGTTTTGGCGAACAGCGGGCCGCACATCTCGGCCGCCAGCTCGGCAACATCGCGGCTGGTGACCTCGATCTGCAGGACGTTGTTGGTCTTGTACTGCTCGACCGTCAGGCCGTAGTTCTTGGCGCGGGCCTGGAGCACGTCCTCAGTCCAGAGGCCGGTGTCGAAGACGGCGTTGGGGTGCAGCGAGTTCACCCTGATGCCGTCCTGGCCCCACTCTAGGGCGGCCACCCGCGCGAGCTGGTTCAGGGCGGCCTTAGACGCCGAGTAGGCCCCGGCGCCCGGCCCCGGGGCCGGCACATTCTTCGAGCCGATGATCGCCACCCGGCCGCGGCGCGGCGCGAGCTTGAGCAGGGCGTGGGCCTCACGCATGAGGATCAGGTTCGAGTCGAGGTTGATCGTCATCGTCTTGCGCCACTCGGCGGTGGGCATAGCGTCGATGCGCCGGGAGGGCGGGAAGATGCCGGCGTTGAGGATGAGCATATCGAGGCCGCCGAACGCGCGGGCGGTGCGCTCGAGGGCCGCGATGATCTGCTCCTCGCTGGTCACATCGCAGCGAACGCCGAGGAAGTCGGGGCGGTCGAAGAGCTGCTCGATCGCGGGGTTAATATCGAGGCCGACCACCGCCGCGCCGCGGGCCAGCAGCGACTCGACGCAGGCCTTGCCGATGCCAGAGGCCGCGCCGGTGACCAGGCCGATCTCGCCGGCGAACATTGGCGGGCGGCCCTGGCGCTTGAGCTTGGCCTGCTCCAGCTCCCAGTACTCAACGTCGAAGACATCGGCGGTGGGCTGGGCCAGGTAGGAATCCAGAGCGGTGGCCTGCTCAATAATCGCCAGCGTGTGACGGTAGATGTCGCCGGCAATGAGCGCCTCGTGGGCGCTGCGGCCCGCCGCGACCATGCCCAGGGCCGGGTCGAGCACCACGCGCGGCGCGGGGTCGAGCATGGTCAGCTGGCGGCCGGTGCGGGCCTGGTGCTCCTGAAAGTAGGCCGCGTAGGCCGCGCCGAACGCGGCCACGTCACGGCCGAGCATGGGCACGCGCTTGGTGCGGATGACGTGATCTGGCGTGGCCGGGCCGTGCTGCGAGATCAGGGCGACATCCGCGCGCTGGGCGAAGCGCAGGGCCTGATCGTCGCCGTGGGCCGACAGGATCAGCGGGGCGCCGGCCGCGCCGGAGATGGCCAGGCGCAGCTCGGCGAGATCGCGGCGCAGCGCAAGCTGCGGGTCGGGGCGGGTCGGGGCCACCGTGGGCGGAGCGGAATAGCCGGCCAGGTAGGCCTCGGCC
>JBAXES010000492.1:0-3849 GCA_037140315.1 Chloroflexales bacterium | reverse complement strand
GATCTGCTGACGGGGGTGAGCCTGTGGTCTCGGCTGCTGGGCGGGGTCTTCCTGTGCTACCTGGGGGTGCGCACCTTTCTCGAGGCCCCGGCCGAGCGCCCGGCGGCGGCGGGGGCGCGCGGGCTGCTGGGGGCCTACGCCTCCACCTTCGCGCTGACGATCACCAACCCGGCGACGATCATCGCCTTCGCGGCAGTGTTCGCCGGCATGGGCGCGGCGAGCGGGGTGAGCGGCTACGGAGACGCGCTGCTGCTGGTGGCGGGGGTGTTCAGCGGCTCGGCCCTCTGGTGGCTGCTGCTGAGCGGCGGCGTGAGCCTGCTGCGCGGCCGGGTGACGCCCGGCGTGCTGCGCTGGGTCAACCGCGGGGCCGGGCTGATTATCCTCGGCTTTGGCGTGGCGGCCCTGGCGAGCCTGCTGGGGTCGGGGGCCCGCTAGGGCCTGTGGGACGCCCCTCCCCGTGGGGTTCCAGGCCGCGCCGGAAGAACGCGGCGACGGCGTCGGGCATCGCCTCGGGGCTCGGGGTGCCGGTGACGCTCAGGCGACCCATATTGGGCGACATAAACAGGGCGTAGAAGATGCGCACCACGCTGGGCAGATCAAACTGCGGGACGATCTCGCCGGCGCTGATCGCCCGGCGCACCAGCTCAACCACCACCGTGTCCATCTTGCAGATCTGATCGTGCGGCTCCGGGTGCCCCTTAAGCATATGCACGATCTCGGGCATCCACAGCTGCATAGCGGTGAAGCGATGGTCGAGCTGTACCTGCACGCCGGTGCGCAGCAGGTCGGTCAGACGGTCGAGGGCGGAGCGCTCCAATGCGCCGTCGTCCTCGACCACCGAGAAGAGCCGCTCCATCACCTGGGTCGCCATCACCACCACCAGCTCCTCCTTGGTCGAGAACTGGCTGTAGAGGGTGGGCTTCGAGACGCCGACGCGCGCCGCCAGATCATCCATCGACATCGCAGCATAGCCGCGCTCGGCGATCAGGGTCTGCGATGCCGCGAGGATCTCATCGCGGAGCATCTGGCGCCGGCGCTCGCGCAGGCTACTGGCCATTGGACTGCCTTTCTGCCAGGGCAGGGGTTTGGGTCGCCAAAATGGTACGTTCCCGTCGCCCAGCCCCCTCAATCCCCCCCGGTCGTTTCGACGACCGGGGCGACCGGCGCGACGACCGGGGCGACCGGCGCGGCCGGCTGTGGGTCATCGCTGCCGCCCCGGCGGAACATGCCCATAAAGCGCGTCACCACCGAGTCGAGCAGGCTATACACGGTCGGCACCACCAGCAGGGTCAGCAGGGTTGAGGTGGTGACGCCGCCGACGATCACCCACGCCAGGCCGCGGCGGAACTCGCTGCCCGCGCCGCTGCCGAAGACATGGATGCCAAGGGCGGTGGGGATGGCGCCGGCGATCAGCGCCGCCGAGGTCATCAGGATCGGCCGCAGGCGGATGGCGCCGGCCAGGCGCAGCGCCTGATGCTTCTCCACGCCCACCCGACGCAGGCGGTTGGTGAAGTCCACCACCAGGATGGAGTTCTTCACCACCACGCCGAGGAGCATGATCAGGCCGATCATGCCGGTGATGTCCAGATCGACGCCGACGATGCGCAGGGCCAGGAAGGCCCCGATGAAGCTGAAGGGCATCGCCATCATGATCACCAGCGGCTGGGTGAAGGAGCCGAACTGCGAGGCCAGCACCATATAGACGAAGAGCACCGAGAGCAGCATCGCCAGGATCAGCGAGCCGAAGCCCTCGCTGGTCTGCTGGAGCGTGCCCTGGTAGGTTACCACGATGTCGCCGGGGATGCCCAGGGCCTTAATCTTCGGCTGCAGCTCGTTGGAGACATCGGTGAGGTTGCGGCCCTCTAGGTTCGCGCCGACCAGCAGCTGGTTTAGGCGGTCGTAGCGGCGGATGGTGGTCGGACTCGAGTCGAGGGCCACGGTGCCCAGGGAGCTGAGCGGCACCACGCCTGAGCGGGTCGGGATAGTGATCGCGCTGAGCGACCCGAGGCTGCTGCGGTCGCTGGGGCGCAGGCGCACCACCACATCGGTGTCCACGCCGTTCTGGCGCAGCACGGTGGCCCGGCTGCCGTTGATCAGGGCGCGCACCGAGGTGGAGATATCATCGTTGGTGATGCCCAGGTCGCCGATGCGGCCAGGGTCGGCGTTGAAGCGCAGCTCGGGCTTGCCGGTGGTGTAGTTGGTGTCGATGTCGACCAGGCCCTGCACCTCGCCCAGCGCGCCGCGCACCGCCGTCACCACCGGGGCCATCTCGGCCAGGGGCCGGGGGCTCTGGAGGCTCACCTGCAGTTGGCGCCCGGCCACGCCGGTGCTGCCGCCCGAGAAGCTGGGCACGGCGAACGACAGCCGTGGCAGAGACTGCAGCTGGCTGCGCAGGCGCTCCTGCACCGTCAGCGAGGGCGTGTGCTCGTCGATCTTGATCGAGAACTCAGCCCGCTCGGGGGCGCCGCTGAAGCCCACCGTGGAGATCATTGTCAGGACGGCGGGGTCGGCCTTCAGCACCGCCTCGGCCTGGTGGGCCAGGCGGTCGGTCTCGCCCAGGGCCGTGCCGGGGGGCAGCTCGAAGCCCATAATAAACTGGTGGTTGTCCTGGGTGGGGAAGAACGAGAACTTCAGGCCGCTGGCCACCACGCCGCTGAGCACCAGCACGACGACGGCGATCCCCACCATGATCATGCGGTTGCGCAGCGAGTCGAGCGTCCATGCCAGGATGCGGCCGTAGATCTGCCCCATGCTGCCCGGGTCCTCGTGGGCCTCCTCGATCAGCCCGGCGTCGCGCTCGTTCAGCTCGGCGTCGACGACGATCTTCAGGTCGGGGATGACATCGTGGTGCTCTTTGGGCTTCTTCTTATGCTTCGGCTTGATGTTCGGGAAGAGGTTGGCCGACATCATCGGCGCAAAGGTGAAGGCCTCGACCAGCGAGAGCAGGATGGCGATGGCGACGATCAGGCCGAAAGACTTAAATACGATCCCGGCGGTGCCCGAGGCGAAGGTCACGGGCACGAACACCGCGACGATCGTCAGGGTCATGGCCAGCACCGAGAGCCCCACCTCCCACGTGCCCTTTGACGACGCCACGCGTGCGCTGTCGCCGCGCTCAAGGTGGCGGAAGATATTCTCGCGCACCACGATCGCGTCGTCGATCACCAGGCCCACGCAGAGCGAGAGGGCCAGCAGGCTGATCAGGTTGATCGTCAGCCCGAAGAGCGGCATAAAGATGAAGCTGCCGATCAGGATCACCGGCAGGCCGATCATGGTGATGATCGTGCTGCGCAGGTTGCCGAAGAAGAGCCAGACCACCAGGAAGGCGGCCAGGGCGGCGAACCCTAGCTCCTGAATGGAGCTGTTGACCGAGTCGCGCACCTGGGTCGAGTCATCGCGCGGGATGTTGTAGGCCAGATCGGGCCGGGCGGCGAAGGTCTTCTCCAGCACAGTGCGCACATTGTCGGCCACCTGCACGGTGTTCGTGCCCGACTGCTTGAGGATGGAGAGGATGATCGCGTTATCGCCGTTGAGCCGCGAGTAGCTGATGCTATCGGCGACGCCGTCCTCGACGGTGGCCACGTCGGAGATGCGGTAGTTGGTGCCCGTGATCTGGATGCGCGCGATGTCGGCCGGGCTCTGGAGCAGGCTCGGGGCGCGCAGGCCGATCTCCTGGCTGCCCTGGGTGATCGAACCCAGGCCGAGGGTTGCGTTGGCCCGCTGAAGCGAGCTCGTGAGCTGCGCGGGCAGGATGCCGTAGGCCTGGAGCTTGCTCAGATCCATCAGCACATTGATCTGGCGCACCTGGCCGCCGTTGACCGTGATGTTGCCCACGCCGCCGGCCCGCTG
>JBAXES010000491.1:0-3850 GCA_037140315.1 Chloroflexales bacterium | reverse complement strand
CCCCCGGCCCCCGACCCCCACCAGCGCCGACCGGAACACCGCCGGGTGCTGGTTGAACACCAGCTCCACCGGCTCGGTGTACAGCGGGCCGGCGGCCGCCTCGACGCGGTGGCTCTTGCGGCCGTAGAACCACAGGCGGCCCTGATCATCGAGGTAGCCCAGGTCGCCCATACGGTGCCAGGTCGCGTCAGGCGCGCTGATCTTGGCCATGGCCGTGGAGGCAGGGCGGTTCACATATGCCTTCGTCACCGAAGGCCCCTTCACGCAGATCTCGCCGACCTGGTAAGGCGGCAAGACCAGGGACTCGTCCCATGTAGTGATGGGGTCGTCAGAGATACGGATGATCCGCAGGGTCGCCTCGGGGGCCGGCCAGCCCACGCAGGTGCCGGCGGTGGGGTCGGCGCGCTCGGCCAGCGCAGCCAGCACCTGGCGCCCGCGGGCCGAGGCGATCGGCAGGGCCTCGGTGGCGCCGTAGGGCGTATGCGTGTCGGCCGAGGGGGCCAGGATGCGCTGGAAGCGCTCGTGGAGGTGGGGCGGGACTGGCGCGCCGGCCATCAGCACGCGGCGCAGCGCGGGCAGGGTCACGCCATGCGCCAGGCAGTGGGCCGTCACCTTCTCCCAGATCGCCGGCGAGCCGAAGGTCGAGGTGACCTGCTGGTCGCGCATGAACTCGACGACGGCGGCCGGGTCGCAGGCGACCGGGCGGGTCGGGTCGATCGGCGGGATGGCCGATGTGGCCCCGAGGGCCACGTTAAACAGCGCGAAGAGCGGGAAGGCCGGCATCTCAACCTCGCCGGACTCAATATGGTAGATCGCGCGCAGCAGGCGGATCTGGGCCTCGAACATGCCGTACTCGTAGAGCACGCCCTTGGGCACGCCGGTGCTGCCGGTGGTGAAGAGGATGGCGGCCAAGTCATCGGCGGCCACGCGCTCGATCGGGAAGGGCGCGCGCACCGGCGCGCTGAGCTCGGAGATGTTCACATCGCCGAGGGGGATGTAGCGCGAGCCGACCATCACGCTGCGGCGGACGGTGCGGAAGGCGCGCCGGAAGAGCAGGCGGGCCAAGTGGCCGCGCGGCACGCCGAGCATTGCCTCGGGGGCGCACTCCTCGATGCACTGCGCCAGGTTGCGCCGGCCCATGGCCGGGTCGATCATGATCGGCACGGCGCCGACCTTGAAGAGGGCGAAGGTCAGGCTGATCAGCGGCAGGCCGGCGGGCACCAGCAGCAGCACCCGCACGCCCCGGCCGATGCCCACGCCGGCGAGGCCCCAGGCGTAGCGGTCGCTCACCTGGTTGAGCTCAGCGAAGCTGAGGCGCTTGTAGATCACCTTCCCGGCGCGGTTGCATCCATCGCCGACCACCACCGCCACCTGGTCGGGGCGCTCGGCGGCCATGTGCGGCAGGTACCTAGCGATGTTGGCGCTGTCGGCGGACGGCGCCGCCGACAGCGCCGGATCGGTGGGGTGGGGCACAGCCATGCTCAGCTCTCCATGTGAAAAAACCGCACCACCCTGGGCGCAATCTCCTCGTGGGCGTCCTCAAGCACATAGTGGCCGGCGTGATCGAAGCGGAATGCCTGGGCCGCAGGGAAGCGCTGGAGCCAGCCGGCCAGAAAGGAGTCGTCGAAGCACCAGTCCCTGCCGCCCCAGAGGATCTGCATCGGCTTGCCGCGCAGCGCCGCCAGATCGCGGTCGATCCCGTCTACCACCGCCCACGTCGGGTGGGACGGGCGCAGCGGGATGTCCTGCACAAAGCGCAGCTGGGCGATGCGGTTGGCCCAGCTGTTGTAGGGCAGCAGGTAGGCCATGCGCAGATCAGCGGGCATCGGCCGCTCAACCGCCATAAACGTGGCCGCCCCGGCGAAGGCGTTCAGCCCGCGCAGGGCCAGGTCGCCAACGAGCGGCATGCGGCAGGCCGCGATGCGCAGGGGCAGGCGCGGCGAGAGGAAGGCGGCGGTGTTCAGCACCACGATCCGGCGCACCAGCTCGGGGTGGCGGGTCGCCCAGCCCATGCCGATCGCCCCGCCCCAGTCGTGCACCACCAGGTCTACCGGGCCGAGGTCGAGGTGGCGAAGCAGCAGGGTCAGGTTCTCAACATGGTTGCTCAGGCGGTAGGGGTAGTCCTGGGGCTTATCAGAGAGGCCGCAGCCAATATGGTCGGGGACAATCACCCGGCGCGAGCCGCGCAGGGCGAGGATCAGGTGGCGGAAGTAGAGCGACCACGTCGGGTTGCCGTGGACCATCACCACCGGCGGGCCGGCCCCCTCGTCCACATAGCTGATCGCGCCGCCGGGCACGGCCAGGCGGGCCGTGTTGAATGGGTAGAGGTGGCGGATAGGTGTCAGGTCGAGGGCCGGCGGTGCGCCCAGATCCGTCGCGTTCATACTGTTCCTTCCCTGGCGGCGATTGCCTGGGCAGTATAGCATAGGGCCGGAGGGCTACTACTGCTCGATCGGGGGAACCGCAACCGAGCAGAAGGAACGCTGTCCCCCTGCGCGCCCGGCCCGTGAACGGGCGGGCTAGGTTGTACCGCCTGCGCAGCCCCGCGCAGGTGGCCTTCGTAGACCTAGCCGGGCTTCAGCCCCCATTCCGGGGCCTGCGGCCGCAGGCCACAGCTGGCGCAGTGGATTATATTTGACAAATCAGTATTATATAGTTAATAATAGTAATATATCTCTATAATTAATCGGAGCGCACCCATGACCACCAAGCTGTCCACGACTGACCACCCCATCCACGAGCTACTCCAGTCCCGCTGGAGCCCGCGCGCCTTCACATCCGACCCGGTCTCGCCCGCACAGATCCGCAGCCTGCTCGAGGCCGCGCGCTGGTCGGCGTCGGCCGGCAACGGCCAGCCCTGGAGCTTTATCGTCGCCCCCCGCGAAGACCCCGAGACCTTCGAGCTGCTGCTGGGCTGTCTCGCCGAGGGCAACCAGGTCTGGGCGAAGCAGGCCCCGCTGCTCATCCTCGCGGTGGCCCGGGTGCTGCGCGAGCCAGGCAAGCCCAACCCCTGGGCGCTCTACGACCTCGGCCAGTCCGTGGCGCACCTCAGCATCCAGGCCACATCGCTCGGGCTCCAGGCCCACCAGATGGCTGGGTTCTCGCAGGATCAGGCCCGCGCCGCCTTCGCGATCCCAGAGGATCACCTGCCGGTCACGGTGATCGCCATCGGCGCGGCCGGTGCCGCCGACGCCCTGCCCGAGCCTCTGCGCGCGCGCGAGCTGGCGGATCGGACGCGCAAACCCCTCGCGAGCTTCGTCTTCGGCAAAACCTGGGACAAGACATCGCCGACGCTCGCCGCCAGACACGCAGAGTAGCCCCGAGCCGTACGCCGCCGCCGCCACCCGGCGAGCCGGGACACCCGTGCTACGATGATGCGGCTCGACTAGTCGATTTTTGGCTGGTCGAGCCGCATCATGCTTGTCAGATTGATATAAGGCGACAGCGTGACGTTTGCGGTATACTGTCACCCTAGGCGGAGCCAAAGCCCGCTTTTTGTTGTGTTTTGGCGGAGAGGCAACACCCACGCCCCGCCAGGAGATGTCGATGACCCGAAGACGCTCTGTCGCCGCCAGCGGCGTGCGACCACCCCAGATCAGCGGAGCGCTCCCGCCCGCGCCCGCACCGATCATCCTTGTCGACCAGACCAGCTACCACGAGGTCGCCCTGACCGACGCCGATCTGTCCGGCACGCGCGCCGAGGATGTCGCCCTCGATCAGGTCGTGTGCCGGCGGGTGCGACTCGCCCAGGCTGAGCTGGCCCGCCTCCAGCTGACTGATGTGCAGCTCGACACCTGAGCCCTGGCTGGCGCGACCCTCACCCGCGCGGAGATGCGCCGGGTCACGCTGC
>JBAXES010000490.1:0-3851 GCA_037140315.1 Chloroflexales bacterium | reverse complement strand
CCGCCCTGCCCGCCGCCCCCGAGCCAAGGCGCATCCCCGAACTGATCGGCCTAGCCGTCCTCTTTGGCCTGGCCTTCGGCATCGTCGGTGTGGCGGTAGACCGCAGCGCCCACCTGATGGCCAAGGCCGAGGAGATCTGGCGCTACCGCGAGCTGATCCGCAACCTGGTGCTGCGCGACCTGCGCTCGCGCTATAAGGGCAGCGCCCTCGGCTACCTGTGGACGCAGCTGGCCCCCCTGGGCATGATGCTGGTCTACGTGGTGGTGTTCAGCGTGCTGATGCCCAGCGGCATCGCCCAGTTCCCGGTCTTCATCATCGTCGGCCTGCTGCCCTGGAACTACGCCGCCGAGTCGGTGATGATCGGCACGCGCAGTGTGATCGACAGCGCCGCGCTGATCAAGAAGGTCTACTTCCCGCGCGAGGTGCTGCCCCTGGTGAGCGTGCTCTCCAGCCTGACCAACTTCGCCCTCTCGCTGCCGATGATGTTCGCGGTGATGGCCCTGGTGCAGCTCAACTCCCTCGGCCACCTGAACCTGGCATGGAGCTTCGCCTACCTGCCGGTGCTGATCATCATCCAGACGGCGATGCTGGCCGGGGTGGCCATGCTCCTCGGCGCGGTGGCGGTCTTCTTCCGCGACGTGGTACACCTGGTGGGCATCATCGTGAACATCTGGTTCTTCCTCACCCCGGTGATCTACCCGCTGAGCAACTTCGGCGACGGGCTGATGGTGCGCCTGATCCGCTGGCTCAACCCGATGGCCTCGCTGATCGAGTTCTACCGCGAGTCGCTCTACGGCTCGGCCGTGGCGATCGGCCAGATCCCCACCCCCGGCGTGCCGGCCCTCTCCAGTCTGCTGCGCGTCAGCGTGATGGCCCTGGCCATCCTGGTGGCGGGCTACTGGGCATTTGAGCGCAGCAGCGGGCGGTTTGGAGAGGAGATCTAGGCTATGACACCAGTTATTGAGTTTTCTGACGTCTCCAAGCGCTTTATCCTCCACCGAGACCGCCGCAACACCATCCAGGAGCGGGTGGCCGGGATGCTCAGCCGCCGCCCGTCCGGCGAGGAGTTCTGGGCCGTGCGCGACGTGAGCTTCGCCGTGGAGCCGGGCCAGAGCCTCGGCCTGGTGGGCCACAACGGCGCCGGCAAGAGAACCGTCCTCAAGCTGATGACCCGCATCCTAGAGCCAACCGCCGGCGGCGTGCGTACCCAGGGCCGGATCGCCGCCCTGCTGGAGCTGGGCAGCGGCTTTCACCCCGAACTATCCGGACGCGAGAACGTCTTCCTCTACGGCTCGCTGATGGGCCTCGGCCGCGCCGAGATGACCGCCAAGCTGCCCGAGATCGCCGCCTTCGCCGATATCGGCGACTTTATCGACACCGAGATCAAGCACTACTCGTCGGGCATGTACACCCGCCTGGCCTTCGCCGTGGCCACCGCCGTGAACCCCGACATCCTGATCACCGACGAGGTGCTGGCCGTGGGCGACGAGGCCTTCCAGCGCAAGTGTATGGAGCGGATCTACGGCTTCCGCCGCGCCAAGAAGACGATCATCTTCGTCTCGCACGCCCTTGAGGTGGTGCGCGCGCTCTGCGATGTGGCCGTCTGGCTCGACCACGGCGTGATGCGGGCCAGCGGCCCGGCCAGCGCGGTGATCGACGCCTACCTGGCCGATGTGAACATCCACGAGCGCGAGCGGCTCGCCGCCGCCATGGGCGATCCGTCCGACCTGGCCGAGGGGGCCTTCCGGCGGGGCAGCCGCGAGGTGATGATCACCCAGGTGCAGTTCCTCGACGCGGCCGGCCAAGAGCAGCCGGTCTTCTGCACCCACGAGCCGCTGACGATCCGCATCCACTACCAGGCCGCCCAGCTGATCCACGAGCCGGTCTTCGGCGTCGGCCTGCACACCGAGGGCGGGCTCTGGATCAGCGGGCCGAACACCAGCTTCGATCAGTTCCGCATCCCGCAGATTGCCGGAAATGGCTATGTAGACTATTATGTCCCCGACTTGCCGCTGCTGCACGGGCGCTACCCGGTCAGCGTCGCAATCGTCGATACGACGATGCTGCACCCCTACGATACGCACGACCGGCGCTACACCCTGGTGGTGCAGAGCGACGGCCTGGCCGACCAGTACGGGATCGTGACGATACCGCACCGCTGGGAGTGGAATGAGTGACCGGATGACGATCATGGCCCCGGGGCCCGCGCTCGACGAGCGCCTGCTGCGGCTGCCCTTCGACCAGTACGGGCGCTACCGGCTGATCCGCGAGATGATCGACGCGGCCCGCCCGCTGCTGGCCCCGCGCCTCTCCGTGCTCGATGTCGGCGGGCTGGCCGTCACCCGCCGCCGCGAGACGATCCTGCCGGCCCAGCTGTTTCTGCCGGACGACGATGTCACCGTGCTCGATATGCCCGCGTGCGACCTGCCGGGCTACGTGCGCGGCGATGGGCGCGGCCTGAGCTTCGCCGACCGCTCCTTTGATCTGGTGGTCTCCTGCGATGCGCTGGAGCATGTGCCGGCCGCCGACCGCCCGGCCTTCTGGGGCGAGCTGCTGCGGGTGGCCCGCCACGGGGTGATCCTGGCCGCGCCCTTCGGCGAGCCCGAGGTGGTCGCCGCCGAGGCGCTGCTGCAGGCCTACATCCAGGCCGAGCTGGGCCTGGCCCAACCACAGCTGGCCGAGCACAGCGCCTACGGGCTGCCGCAGCGGGCGCCGACCGCCGCGCTGCTGGGCGACCTTAGGCGCGCCTACCGCGCCTACCCGGCCGGCGATGTCCACGCCTGGCTGGCGATGATGCTGGCTAAGCACACGCGGGTGTTTGGCGACCTCGACCTCCACGACCAGCTCGACGCCTACTACAACCGCTTTCTGGCCGGCGCCGAGCGGCGCAGCCCCTCCTACCGCACGATCTGGGCGGTGGAGTGCGACGGGCGGGCCGACTGGCTGGCGGCGATCGACGCGGCCATCGGCCCGACCCTCGCCGACCCCGGCGCGGAGCGCGCGGGCTGGCGCGAGCTGGCGACCTGGCTGACCCAGCTGCACAGCATGCGCCTGGCCACCGCCCAGGCCGAGCAGCTCGCCGAGCTGCGGGCGGCCCTGGCCCAGAAGGACGCCCAGCTCGCCGCCCTGCGGGCCGAGCTGTCCCAGCAGGCGGCCCAGACGCGCGATCTGGAGCGGCGCGCGGGCTGGCTGGCCGAGCAGGCCCGCGCCTCCCGCGACGCGCTGGCCGCAGTCGAGCGCGGCCGGCTGATGCGCCTGCTGCGCCGGCTTGGCAAGTGAGATGAGCCACATCCTGCTCGTTAGCACCGACGTGGTGGCCGCCGCGATGGCCGGGCCGGGCATCCGCGCCCTGGAGCTGGGCCGGGCCCTCGCCCGCGCCGGCCACCGGGTCACGCTGGCGGTGCCCGGCGGCAGCGATATCGTCGCCCCCGAGCTGATGATCGTCGCCTACGCCCACGGCAGCCCCGACGCCTTCGCCGCCCTCCTGGCCGAGGCGGATGTGCTGGTGGGCCAGGGCTTCGTCTTCGAGGCCCACCCCGAGCTGCTGGCCTGCCCGCTGCCGATCGCGGTCGATCTCTACGACCCGCTGATCCTGGAGAGCCTCGACCTCTACGCGAGCGCCGAGCGGGACGTGGCCGAGCGGGCGGCGGCGCGCTACCTGGAGCTGACGCTGGCCCAGCTGCGGCGGGGCGACTTCTTCTTCTGCGCGACGGATCGCCAGCGCGACTACTGGCTGGGTGCCCTCAGCGCGGCCGGGCGGCTGATGCCCGCCGCCGTCGCCGCCGGCGACCGCGAGCTGCGGGCCCTGATCGACCTGGTGCCCAGCGGCATCGACCCCGCGCCGCCCGCCC
>JBAXES010000489.1:0-3854 GCA_037140315.1 Chloroflexales bacterium | reverse complement strand
CGACATGGTGATCGCCGTGGGGCAGCTCAAGGCCGGGAGCTACCCCGAGGTGGCCGAGGACATCCGCCAGGTGGTGGGTGCCGGCCACGCCCAGGGCGCGCTGGTGAAGGTAATCATCGAGACCGCGCTGCTCAGCGACGACGAGAAGGTGGCGGCCTGCCTGCTGGCCGCCCGGGCCGGGGCCGACTTCGTGAAGACCAGCACCGGCTTCACGGGCGGCGGGGCCAGCGCCGCCGACATCGCCCTGATGCGCCGCGCCGTCGGCCCGGACCTGGGCGTGAAGGCATCGGGCGGCATCCGCAGCCTGGCTGACGCCCAGGCCATGATCGCCGCCGGAGCCACCCGCATCGGGGCCAGCGCCGGGGTGGCAATCGTCCGCGCGGCGGAGGGCGCTGCTGATAGCGCGCCAACAGCGAAGGATGGCTATTGATCAATGCGGAATGCTGAATTCAGCAATCACCATTCAGCATTCAGCATTACAACCTGGAGGGTTCGTTGAGCATCCTAATTAATAAAGACACGCGGCTACTAGTCCAAGGCATCACCGGCAAAGAGGGCGAGTTCCACACCCGCCAGATGATCGCGTACGGGACGCAGGTGGTGGCCGGGGTGGTGCCGGGCCGCGGCGGGCAGACGGCGGTGGACGGCCAGGTGCCGGTGTTCAACACGGTCAAGGAGGCGGTCGCCGCCACCGGGGCCAACTGCGCGGTGATCTACGTGCCGGCCTCCTTCGCCCCCGACGCCATCCGCGAGTCGGCGGCGGCCGGCATCCCGCTGGTGGTCTGCATCACCGAGGGCATCCCGGCCCTCGACATGGTCGCCACCTACGAGTTCGTCCAGCAGTGCGGCGCGCGCCTGGTCGGCCCGAACTGCCCCGGCCTGATCACCCCCGGCGAGGCCAAGGTCGGGATCATCCCCGGCAACATCGCCATCCCCGGCCCGGTGGGCGTAGTCAGCAAGAGCGGCACCCTCACCTACGAGGCGGTGGACGCGCTCACCCGCCTCGGCCTCGGCCAGAGCAGCATCGTCGGCATCGGCGGCGACCCGATCATCGGCACGAGCTTTGTGGACGTGCTGGCCATGTTCCAGGCCGATGAGCAGACCAAGGCGATCGTGCTGCTCGGCGAGATCGGCGGCGACGCCGAGATCCAGGCCGCCAACTTCATCAGGGCCAACGTCACCAAGCCGGTGGTCAGCTTCATCGCCGGGCAGACGGCCCCCGAGGGCAAGCGCATGGGCCACGCCGGCGCGATCATCAGCGGCGGCGAGGGCACGGCGCAGGAGAAGATGCGGGCCCTGGAGGCGGTGGGGGTCAAGGTGGCCCGCCTGCCCACCGACATCGCCCAGATCGTGAAGGATATTCTCGGATAGGCGGCGCTATGCGCCGCCTATCCGAGAATATCAGATCACGCCCTTGCCGCTCTCGTAGCGCTGCTACGAGAGCGGTATTCTTAGCTCCACCGTCGTCCCGTGGTCTGACTCCGAGCGGATGCGCAGGTCGGCGCCGATCAGGCGCGCGCGCTCCTTCATGTTCAGCAGGCCCAGGCTGCCCCGGCTGTTATAGCTGCCCTCCACCGCCGCCACGTTGAACCCCTTGCCACGGTCGCGCACGCTGGCCACAAACGTATCCTCCTCCACGTAGAGGTAGATCGTGATCAGGTCGCTGCGGGCGTGCTTGCGGGCGTTGTTCACCGCCTCCTGGACGATGATAAACGCGGCGGCCTCGATCTCTGAGGGCAGGCGCGGCACATTGACCGGCGCCTCCAGGCGCAGCCGGGTGGTGTTGCCCGAGGGGTCGCGCCAGCGATCCACGTACTGCTGGAGCGTGATCACCAGGCCCTGCGTCTCCAGGCCCAGGGGCCGCAGCTCGAAGAGCAGCGTGCGGATGTCGTTCGTCGTCTTGTGCACCAGCTCGGCCAGCGTGTCGAGCTCGGCCGGCACACGCTCGGGCATGGCCCGGAACAGCTTCTTGATGAACTCGATGTTCATCGCGATCGCGGCCACGCTCTGGGTCGGGCCGTCGTGCAGGTCGCGGGCGATGGCGTGGCGCGTCTCGGCCTCTTTGCTCAGCAGCCGATCGCGCTCCTGCTTGAGGCTCTGGTAGAGCCGGGCGTTCTCGATGGCGATGGCGGCCTGGGCGGCCAGGGTGGTGAGCAGCTGCATGTCCTGGTCGCTGAAGGGCCTGCCGTCCACCTTGTTCAGCAGCTGCATCACGCCGCTGATCCGATCCTTGATCCGCATGGGCACGCAGAGGATCGAGCGGGTGATAAAGTCGGCCTCGCGGCCGATCGCGTCGTACCAGCGCGGGTCCTGCTCGACATCATTGACGATCTGGCCGACCCCGTGCGTCACCACCCAGCCGGCGATGCCGCGGTCGACGGGCATACGGTACTGGCGGTTCTCGCCGGGAATCTCCAGCACCAGCTCATTGCGGACCTCATCGATCAGCAAGATCGAGCAGCGCTCGGCGCCCACCACCTTGGGCGCACGTAGCTTGATATCATTGAGCAGGCTGGAGAGATCGAGGTTGATCGACAGCGACTGGCCGATCTCGTAGAGCAGGTTCAGCTCGCGCAGGTCGCGCTCGGCGCGCCGCAGCATCGAGAGCTTGTCGGCCTCGCCGCCGATCGCCCGCACCAGCAGCACCATCAGGTCCTCGTCGGCGTTGAGCGAGATCGGCCCGCCCTTGCCGTCGGCACCGAGATCCTGTCCGTTCACCACCAGGTGCAGCAGGCCGACGCCCTGGCCGCCGCTCTGGAGCGGCAGCTCGATCAGGTCGCGGCTGCCCTCAAGCGAGTAGGAGCCAAGCATCGGCTCGCTGCCGTCATCGCGGCGCATAAAGCCGCTGCGGGCCTGCTCGATCAGCGTGCGCGTCTCATCGTCGAGGGAGCCCTGGATAAGCCGCACCGTCTCGCCATAGGGCGTCATATAGAGCAGCGCCCCGGCCTGCGCCGGCCAGAAGGCGACGAGGCGCTCAAGTGAGGCGGACAGGAGCTCGGAGACATCATGATGCCCGCCAGCGATCAGGAGCTGGCTGAGTGTCTCCAGCTGACGCTGGTTGATAGCGATTGGCGGCATACAGGCACCTCGCGAGACGGCGGAAGTCGTCCTGATACTTTACCCTATGCGCCGGTGCTATGTCAATTTATTACAGGTCCGGCCAGTCGATGGCGACAAGGATCTGCCCCGCCTCGACCCGCACCGCGTAGGTGGGGATGCGCAGGCCCACCGGGGGCACGATGCTCTTGCCGGTGCGCACGCTGTAGGCCCAGCCGTGCCAGGGGCATGTCGCCGTCTCGCCAATCAGCAGGCCCGACGAGAGCGGGCCGCCCTCGTGGCGGCACGCGTCGCCGAAGGCGTAGATCGCCCCGCCGACATTGGCCAGAGCCACCGGCAGGCCCTCTACATCCACGTAGGCCATCTGGCCCGGCTGAAGCGCGCCTGCGGCGAGCACCCGCGTCCACTCTTGTGACATACGCTCCTCCCGGTGGGAGATCTCGATAATTATCATAATATTCGGCTAAAATTGCCAGCTTCGCTGGCAATTTTAGCCGAATATATGAAGGGTTTTAGGGCCTCCGCCCTAGAGTAGCACCCTGCTCTCGCCCGCCCGGCGGGTGATCTTGCGCTCGTCGAGGTGCTCCAGGAAGGCTAAGGCGTACTTGCGCGAGCTACCGAAGCGGTCGCGCAGCTGGCCGACGCCCACCCCGCCCTCGGCGGCGATGCTGGCCCGCACCCATGCCAGCAGCTCGTCGTAGGTGTGGGGCAGAAAATAGACATCGGCGGCGACCCGCACGATCAGGCGGCGGTCAAGCGCCCAGGCCAGCAGCTCGCCGTCGAGGGCGGGGTGGGCG
>JBAXES010000488.1:0-3858 GCA_037140315.1 Chloroflexales bacterium | reverse complement strand
CGACCCTGAGCGGCGACTATGTGATGGGCTTCCTGGTGCGCGACATCGCCGGAAACTTCAGCTACGATTATGTCGATGTGGCCGTGGAGAACCCGTAGGGCTGCCGCCCTAACCCTGCGTATGGTTGGGCGCTGGCGGCTTCGCCGCCAGCACCCAACCATATAAAACCTGTGGGTCGGCTGCGTCGCCCCACACCCACCGGAGGTGGCGATGACCTTTCGGGATATGCTGGGCACCGCCCTAGAGAACTTAGGCCGGCGCAAGGTGCGCACCGTGCTGACATCCACCGGCGTGATCGTCGGCATCCTGACGATCGTGACGATGGTCTCGCTCGGCGTGGGGGTGCAGACCGAGGTACGGGCGCAGTTCGCGGCCCTGGGGCTGGAGAACCTGTTTGTGCGACCGGGCGAGCAATCCGATCAGAGCTTCTTCACCCGCTACGCCAGCCCGCAGCGCGATCACCCGATCACCCCGGCGGTGATCGCGGGGTGGCGGCAGCTGCCGAATGTGGTAGACGTAACGCCAGTGATCGAGCTGACCGGGGTGGTGAGTTCGCTAGAGCTGCCGGGCGGCACGCTCAAGGCGGTGTCGGTGGTTGGCCCGCGGATCTTCACACCGAACCCGTTCCAGCGAGCTGCGACGGCGGTCGCCGGGACGCTCAGCCTGTCGACCGAGCGGCGCGGCGAGATGGTGCTGGGCATAGGGGCGCTGCCGAAGGGCGTGAGGGCGGAGGATGTGCTCGGCAAGCGGCTCAACATTGTCCTGCGCAGCCCGCGCGGCGAGAGCCAGCCGTTTCCGCTGACGGTGGTGGGGGTGAGCGACAGCAGCGACTCGGAGGCGCAGGCCCTGGCGCTGGACATGGCCGACATGAAATCCTGGTGGTTCAACACGCCGAACTACCTGGATGCGCAGGGCTACGACACGGCGGTGGTGCGGGCGCGCGACGTGAGCGCGGCCGCGCAGCTGCTGACCACATTTCGCGGCGCGGGCTTCCGGGTGCAGTCGCTGGAGCTGATCCTGGACGCGGCGAACCGGGTATTTGCGCTGATCAATGTGATGCTCTCGTCGATCGGCGGGCTGGCCCTGTTCGTGGCCAGCCTGGGGATCGTCAACACGATGATCATGGCGATCTACGAGCGCACGCGCGAGATCGGCACCCTGAAGGCGATCGGTGCCTCCCGGGGCGACATCCGCAACATGTTCATGATCGAGGCCGGGCTGATCGGCACCCTCGGCGGGGTGGTGGGAATCATCGGCGGCTGGCTGCTCGGCATCCTGCTGAACCAGGTGATCGCCTGGTATATCCAGCAGGAGAATCTGCCCATCCAGGCGACATTCTTTGTGACGCCGTGGTGGCTGGCCCTGGCGGCGCTGGGCTTCGCCGCCCTGGTGGGCGTGGTGGCCGGGCTCTACCCGGCGGCGCGCGCCGCGCGGCTCGACCCGCTGGTGGCGCTGCGGTATGAGTAGGGAGTGAGGTGGAGGCGAGGGATGGCGCACCCGATCAGCGCGTTTATGGCCCGGCTACAGCAGGCAGGCGCGGGCGTGGTCAGCGGATGCTATACGCCGGCGACGATCGCCCATCTCGGCCAGAGCCTGACACACATGGCCTTCGCCGACGGCGAGAGCACGCTGCTGGTGGCCGGCAGCGATCAGCAGCGGGCGTGGGCCGACCTGGCGCTGCGCGGGGTGGACGCCCAGGTACAGCGGGTGGATCTGTCGGCCGCACCAAACCTCGGCGCGGGATTTATCCTGATCGGCGTCGGGGCGACCCTGGGCTTCGCCCTGCTGGCCTACCCGATCGAGCCAGTGGATCGCGACGAGAGCGTGCGACTCCACGATGTGATCTGGTCCTGTGGCCCGGCCGCCCTGCGCGATCTGGCCGATATGCTGCGTGATGCGATCAGCGCCGATCTGGCCAGGCGGATCGCCGCGCTCGAGGAGCCCGGCCCCGCGGCCCTGCTGGGCCTGAGCAGCGACCTGCTCGACTTCGCCGCGCGCCAGCACAGCACCCTCGGCGTGGCCAACCGCTCGCTGAGCGAGCGCATGCGCAACCAGGAGGATCAGACGCGCATGATCGTCCACGATATGCGCGCGCCCCTGCACACCCTGCTGATCAGCATCAAGGCCCTCCAGCGCCAGCGCTTCGACCCCGAGGGCCAGAACGAGCTGCTCAGCGTGGCCCGCGACAGCGCCAACTACCTGCTGACCCTCACGGAGACGGTGCTGGACTCGGCACGCCTGGAGACGAGCGGCTGGTCGCTGAAGCGCCAGCCGGTGCGCCTGCTGAACCTGGTCCAGTCGGTGTGCGACCCCCTGGAGCTCGCGGCGCGGCCAGACCAGGCCCGGCTGCGGCATATTGTGGCCGACGATATGCCGATGGTCTGGATCGACCGCACCCTGATGGAGCGGGTGCTGACGAACCTGATCACCAACGCGATCAAGTACACCCCCTCGGGCGAGATCAGCGTGGCGGCCCGGCTGATCCACGAGGGCAACACGGTTGAGATCAGCGTGAACGACACGGGCCTGGGCATCCCCAAAGAGGCGCAGGCCCACATCTTCGAGCGCTTCTACCAAGCGAACGACAGCGACCGCCGCCACGGCACGGGCCTGGGCCTCTACTTCTGTCGGCTCGCCGTGGAGGCCCACGGCGGCAGCATCGCGGTGCAGAGCGCCGTGGGCCAGGGCAGCACCTTCATCGTCTCGCTACCGATCACCTCCGGCGATCGGCAGCGAGACGATGAAGGTTAGGGCTTTTGGCGAATCTCGTCTGGCTTCGGCATACCCCACCCCCCTACCCCCTCCCCTGCTAGGGGAGGGGGCGATTATTTCTGATGGTGAAGAGAACGCAGTGCGTTCTCTTCACCATCAGGAGGTGATACCCCCCCTCTCCCGCATGCGGGAGAGGGGGCTGGGGGGTGAGGGCAGATCGGTGACTCACATGCGAAAGACCCCAAAGGTGGTCTTCTCCGCCGGGGCGTTGGCGGCTGCGGCGATGCCGAGGGCCAGGGTCATCCGCGTGTCGGCCGGGTCGATCACGCCGTCGTCCCAGAGGCGGGCGGTGGAGTAGTAGGGGCTGCCCTCGCGCTCATACTTCTCCAGGGTAGGCGCCTTAAAGGCCTCCTGCTCCTCGGGGCTCATGTCCTGGCCGCGGGCCTGCAGGTTATCGCGACGCACAGTGAGCAGGACGTTGGCAGCCTGAGCCCCGCCCATCACGCTGATCCGCGCGTTCGGCCACATCCAGAGCTGGCGCGGCTGGTAGGCCCGCCCACACATGCCGTAGTTGCCGGCGCCGAAGGACCCGCCGATGATCACGGTGAACTTGGGCACGCTGGCGCAGCTCACCGCCGTCACCAGCTTGGCCCCATCCTTGGCGATGCCGCCATTCTCGTACTGGCGGCCGACCATAAAGCCGGTGATATTCTGTAAGAACAGCAGCGGGACGCCGCGGGCGCAGCAGAGCTCGATGAAGTGGGCGCCCTTGAGCGCGCTCTCGCTGAAGAGGATACCATTATTGGCCAGGACACCCACCGGCATGCCCATGATCTGGGCGAAGCCGCAGACCAGGGTGGTCCCGTAGCGGGCCTTGAACTCGTGGAGCCGGCTGCCGTCGACGATGCGGGCGATCACCTCGCGCACATCGTAGGACTTGCGGGCGTCGCGCGGGATCACGCCGTAGATCTCGCGGGGGTCGTAGCGCGGATCCTCGGGCGCGCGCAGCTCCCAGGGCGCGCCGCGGCGCGGGCCGAGGTTGGCCACGATGTCGCGCACGATCGCCAGGGCCTCGCGATCATCCTCGGCGAAGTGGTCGGCCACGCCCGAGGTGCGGGTGTGCACATCGGCGCCGCCCAGATCCTC
>JBAXES010000487.1:0-3873 GCA_037140315.1 Chloroflexales bacterium | reverse complement strand
GAGGCCGAGGGTGATCCGCACCATCTCCTGCATCTGGCGCTTGTCGGCGCCGCCGTAGCCGGTGAGGGCCTGCTTGACGGCGGTGGGCTTGTACTCGTGGATGGCGGCGCCGGAGATCTGGAGGGCCAGGAGGGCGACGCCGCGGGCCTGGCCGACGGTGATCGCCGTATTGACGTTCTTGCCGAAGAATAGCTCCTCGACGGCGGCGTCGGCGGGCCGGTGGCGACCGAGGATCTCGCTGAGCCCGTCATAGAGGCGGCGCAGGCGCTCGGCCTGGGGCATGCCTGCGGGCGTGGTCAGCACGCCGAACTCCACCAGGCTGATCTGGCCGCCCTGCGCATCCACTACGCCCCAGCCCATCCGCGCCGTGCCCGGGTCGATGCCGATTGTCTTCATAGAGGCAACCGGCAACCGGTAACCGGCAACGGCGGGCGGGCTAGCGCCGGTTGCCGGTTACCGGTTGCCTATTCATCAAACTTCGCCGCGATCTCGTCGGTGATATCGAGGTTGGAGTAGACCTTTTGGACATCGTCGAGGTCTTCCAGCTTCTCGATCAGTCGCAGGACCGAGAGCGCGTCCTTCTCCTCGGGCTGCACGAGGGTCTTGGGGCGCATCGTCTTCTCGGCCCCGGTGACCGGCAGCTTCTGGTCGAGCAGGGCCTGGCGCACGCTGTGGAGGCCGGTCCAGTCGCAGTAGACCTCAAGGAGCAGGTCGGAGACTTCGACATCATCGGCCCCGGCGTCGATCACCTGGAGCTGGACCTCGTCCGGGTCAAGCTTGGTGCCGGCGAGGTCGAGCGTGATCAGGCCCTTGGTCTCAAACATCCAGCCCACCGATCCGGGCTCGCCGGGGTTGCCGCCGGCCTTATTGATCGCCGAGCGAACATCGGAGCTGGTGCGGTTGCGGTTGTCGGTGGCCGTCTCGATGATCAGGGCGACCCCGCCGGGGCCGTAGCCCTCGTAGTAGATCTCTTCCAGGGCCGCCTCGCCGCCCTTGCCCACCCCGCGGTCTGCGGCCCGCTGGATGTTCTCGTTGGGCATATTGCTGGCGCGGGCCTTATCGACGGCCAGGCGCAGCCGGAAGTTCTGATCGGGGTCGGCGCTGCCGCCCTCGCGGGCCGCGATGGTGATATCACGGGCGAGCTTGGTGAAGAGCTGGCCGCGGCGCTGGTCGGTGACGCCCTTCGAGCGCCGGATACTGTGCCATTTCGAATGGCCGGACATAGCAGTGTGCCTCCTGCGTGGGCGAATCTTATCTCATTATAGCAGAACCTTATCACCTCCCGGTGGGGTGCGGGGGCAGCTCCGCCGCCCCTGCATCATTTCTCTTCTATGGTTGGCGTGCGGCGAAGCCCCACGCCAATCATAGAAACAGGGCCTTGACGCACCCCAGGAGCGCTGCGCCCGCCTGGCCAGGGGGCTCCCATAACGCCGAAGAGTATGCGATAATTTTCTACGCAAAGGATGTCACACGATACGTTTACATATGTACCTCTAAGAGGGGCTGCCACCCGATATCCTTCCCACCCCGCCTCTGGCATGCCCAGTGCCTGTGAAAGGAAGCTCGCTGATGAGTGACTCCCCTGCGCCGATCGCCGTATCGAAACAGGTGCGCGCGCTGCCCAATAATATCTATCTGGTGGAGACGCAGGTCGGCGATGTGCTGGTGAACTGCCCGCCTGAGACCCTGAAGTACCTGCTGGCCGCAGGCGTGACGCCGCCGGCCAACATCCTGTTACCGCCAGATATGCTCGCCGGGCGGGAGCTTGGCTCGAGCGGGTTTGTGCGCCGCGGGATCAACTATGCGAGCGTTGAGTTTGTCATTTACTCCAACTTTTTTGTCAACAATCGCCGCGCCCGCCTGATCACGGTCAGCGAGGATCAGGCCCGCCGCCTGCGGCTGATCCTCACGGACACGATCAGCGGGCCGGGCGAGGATGCGGACTACGGGCCATACAGCTGGGTGCGCCGCGAGTGCGCCGCCGTGTCTTATTACCCGCCGCTCGGCCGTACGCCGTGCGTGGATGATATGGTCGATATCGTTAGCCTGGAGGCGGGCGGCGGGGATCTGGGGGCCACGCAGATCGCCCTAGAGTGTGAGGAGTTCATCTTCTACGAGGGCGGCGATCCGGTGGCGCGGGTCCACACGCAGATCACCCAGGTGGCGATGCCGCTGACGGTCGCCCCGCCCCGCCCGCTCCACCGCCAGGAGCTGACGCTCCAGTTTATCGGCGGCAGCGACGGTTTTGATCCGGCGGGGATCACGACCTGCTTTCTGGCCTACCTGGGCACCGACGTGAAGACCCAGGCCACGCTCTTTGACGCGGCGGCCTATGTGCTGGTGCGCCTGGGCAACCTGGGCATGGCCTCGCACCATATCTCCGAGGTGGTGCTCTCACACCTCCACGAGGACCATGTGGCCGGCCTGCCCGAGCTGATCCTGATGGGCAGTCACCGCGTGCGCCTGCTCACCTCGGACATTGTGTACGCGAGCCTGCTGCGCCTGCTGGGCGCGATGCTGGCCCTGCCCGAGGATGAGGCCGCCGCGCTCTTCGACTACTACCCGCTCAACCCCGGCGTGCCGGTGGAGATCGATGGCCGGCGCTTCGAGGCGATCTACGCGATCCATTCCATCCCGACGATCGCCGTGCGGGTGAACGGGATCTGCTACTCGGGCGATATGCGTTACGACGAGGACTGGTTCGCCGAGCTTGAGGTGAGCGGGGTGCTCTCGGCGCAGCGGCGCGAGGAGCTGATGCAGTTCGCCGAAGGGGCGAGCGTGCTGGTGCAGGACGTGGGCGGCGGCTCCATCCACAGCACGATCACGCCGCGGCTGCTCCAGGCGCTCACCGCTAAGAGCCAGCGCCTGGTGCTGGCCCACACCAGCAAGCATATGCTGCCGGTCGAGAGCGATGGCCTGGCTGGGCGGATCGAGTTTGCCGACAGCGGCCATGTGGTGGCCCTGGGCCAGCTGCTGCCCGACGATAGCCGGATCGAGATCGCCGAGACGATCGCGGCGTGCCCGCTCTTCGCCCGCCTGTCGGTGGCCAAGCGCCTCAGCCTGGCCCTGCAGGCCGAGGTGGTGGATTGGGCGGAGGGCCAGACGATCATGCGCGAGGGGGACGCCTCCGATGGCCGCGCCTACATTGTTCACTCCGGCCTGGTGGAGATCTGGATCGGCGGGGCGCAGGTGCGCGTGCTTGGGCGCGGCAGCAGCATCGGCGAGCGCGGGGCGATCCTGGGCGATATGCGCACCAGCACGATGACCGCGCGCGGCCCGGTGCAGCTGGTCAGCTTCGCCCCCGAGATGTTCCAGGATGTGGCCGCCCGGCTCGGCCTGGCCGCCGCCTTCGCGCGGGCCGACTGGCTCGGCAGAACGCCGGTGCTGCGCGACCTGCCGTGGGCTAACCTGCTCGACCTGGCCCTCGACTTTCAGCCGCGCCAGATGGTCGCCGAGGAGCCGCTGTTCAGCTACGGCGACTCCGGCTACGAGGGCTACCTGCTCGTGCAGGGCGCGATCGCGTTCAGCGACGAGAGCGGTGCGCTGATTGATACGCTGCGCGACCCTGGGCAGTTCTTTGGCGGGCGCTCGGCGCTCTACGGCACCCCGCGCAACGCGTCGGCCCGCGCCAGCGCCGACTCGGAGATCTGGGAGCTGCCGGCGCCGGCGATCCAGCGGCTCAATCTGCTCTACCCCAACCTGCTGCTGCATATGCGCGCCGTCGAGGCCGGGCTTCAGCGGAGCGGGCGGCGGTAGCCGCCTCCGGCGGGGTTGGGGCCGCAGGCCCCCGATGATGAGTATACCTTTTAGACAAGGTTACAGGGAACAGGGAACAGGGAACAGAAATACCGCATCCTGATGCAGTGCAATTGC
>JBAXES010000486.1:0-3878 GCA_037140315.1 Chloroflexales bacterium | reverse complement strand
GGGCACCTCCCAGCGCGTCCGCATCCAGAGCAACCGCATGGCCGGCAACGGCGGCGGCGTGCTGCTCCAGGGCACCAGCCGCTACACCGGCAGCGGCAGCGACCTCGACGCCGCCACCCTGCCCAACCACGGGATCGACCCGCCGATCTACGATACGGGCAACACCAACCCGCTGCGGCTGCGCCTCGACCAAAACGGCGTCGTCTCGGGCTGGGTCTACACGGACACAAACAGGGTGTCATCCTGCGTGCCGGTCACGTCCTGCCAGATCCAGATCTTCCGCTCGGCGACGGGCGCGACCGATAGCCAGGGCTTTGTGCCGCTCAAGATCACCCCCACGGGAACCTCGGCCCCCGTCGACTTCGCCATCCCTAACGCCGTCGGTTTCTTCTCGGGCCAGCTCTCTAGCATCCTGCCGCTGCCGGATGTGCTGCTGTTCGCCGCCACCGACGCCAACGGCAACACCTCCGAGTTCGGCGTGCTGAGCGTCACGTCCGGCCTGATCGGCGGCCTACACATGGGCTACCTCAGCCCGACCAGCGGCAAGCAGGACGCCGCGCCCAGCCAGACGGTGAACTACACCCTGCAGCTGACGAACACTAGCCCGATCGACTTCACCGACCTGAACTTCACCACCGGCAGCTCGCTGCTGGGCTGGGCGGTGAGCCCTGCGAACAAATCGCCCAACCTGCTCAGCCTGCCGGCCAACAGCACCAAGACCATCACGCTCTCGCTAGCGCCGCCGGTCGGCACGAACGCGAACGCAAAGGCTGGCATCGTAGACACGACCATCGTCACCGCGACGGTGTCGAATCGAGACAGGGATCTGCTGATCAGCAGCCGGACGCTGACGACCACCGTGCTGGCGACGCCGGTGGTGAGCGTCAGCACGATCAAGGGCTCGGGGACGGCCCCCCCCGGCAGCACGGTGACGCACACCTACCGCTACACCAACTCCGGCAATGTCGATGTCACCCTAGATATGGTATGGAACACCGTCGATCCGGCTTCGACTCATAGCTTCATCTGGGACACGGCCCTGAGCCAGAACAGCGTCGCGATCAGCCCCGGCGGCAGCATCACCATCAGCCCCGGCGGCAGCGCCGATGTGGACGTGAATGTGGCGGTGCCGCTCGGCACGCAGGCGGTCGACCTAGCGGGCAACCCGATCCGCGTCACCACCTATGTCACCGCCACCGCGCACGCGCCCTACGCCAGCATCGTGCGGGCGATGAGCGACACCACCGGCGCCGATCTGGTGCCGAGCGTGCAGATGGGCGGTAACGGCCAGAGCGACACCGCCGCATCGAACGCCGAGATCACCTTCTTCCACAATGTGGCCAACACCAGCAATGGCAGCGCGCGCTTCTGCCTAAACTACCGCGCGAACTCGGGCAGCAAGGTCGTATCCTTCCTCTCACAGAACAACGTTCAGATCAGCGGCAACTGCTTCACGCTCGAGACAGGCCAGAATAACCCCAAGTCCATCCTGCGGTTCAAGGCGGTGATCCAGGTGACGGGCAAGCTGCTGCCAAAGGAGAACGACAGCATCAGCATGTACCTCACCAGGGCCGACACCGGCCAGGAGATCGCGAATGGCTCGGTCACCGACACGGTGGTGATCACGTCGAGCCCGGTGCTGCCACGCATCTGGCTGCCGATGATCACAAGCTAGGCGTGCCGGCGGGGCCGCCGCAAAGCCCCCGCTGCGGAGCGCCAGGCCCGGCGTCGTTGGTATCTCGCCGCCTCGCCGCCAAATATCGGCACCGTTCTTGGGTTGGCTCGCCGACCCACCCCCCTGCGAAAGCGGGGCTATAGCTGTCCTTAAAGGAGTAGCGCCATGCCGTCACATTCGCGCCATCTCAGCCTGGTTGTGCTGCTTGCGCTGCTCATCGTCTCGCTCCCGGCGGCGCTCCCGGCCCACGCCCAGAATATGGTCGTCAACTCGACCGCCGACACCGACGACGGCGGCTCGTCGTGCGCGTCCGGCGTATGTACGCTGCGCAAGGCGCTGCGCCTGGCCAATGTGAACGCCGGCAGCTCCGACATGATCACCTTCAGCGTCAGCGGGACGATCAACGTGACCTCGGCCCTGCCGACGCTCGCGGACGGCGGGACGACGATCAGCGGCCCCTCGGGGCACACGCTGATGCTCGACGGCGAATTCTCGGCGACGAACGCATCCGGCCTGGAGATCGCCTCGGCCAACAACACCGTGCGCGGACTCGTGATCAGCGGATTCCCCGGCAGCAACCCTTTCATCAGCGGCTCCGGGATCTTGATCCACGGCACGACCGCCACCGGCAACACCATCGCCAACAACTGGATCGGCCTGAGCGCAGACGGTGCCAGCGCCGTCGGCAACCAGCTCTACGGCGTTATGCTCGACGATGGCGCCCACGGGAACCTGATCGGCGGCAGCGCGGCGGGCGAGGGCAATGTGATCGCCGGCAACTGGAGCGCGAACGTCGCCGTGTACGACACCGACGGCGTCACCACAGGCACCGACTTCATCGCCGACAACCAGATCATCGGCAACAACATCGGCACCAACGCCGCCGGCACGGGGGTGCCGACCAGCACCGTCCAGGGCAACCTAGAGGCCGGTATCCGCGTGGGCACCTTCGCGCGCAACACCCTGATCAAGGGCAACCGGATCGGCGGCCATATCGGCAACACCAGCACGGCGATCGGGGGCGCCGGCATCCTGCTGCAGAGCAGCGAGTCGGTGCCCGACTCGCTCAGGCACCCCCAGGGCACGACGATCGTCGGGAATGATATCGGGGCCACGCCGAGCGGCGGGGCGATCGACAACACCTTCGGCATCCTCTTCGTCGGCAGCGCGATCAACACGGTGATCGGCGACCCGACCGACCTGGTCGGCGGGCGGAATGTGATCGGCAACAGCGCCGACAGCGGGATCGTGCTGAGGGACAACTCGGTCAATATCAGCGGCACGCAGATCGTCGGCAACTATATCGGCCTCGCCCGCAACAGCACCGCCATGGCCCCGATCCTGGCCCCGATCGGCAGCTCCAGCACCGCCCCCGATAAGGCCGGGATCTACCTGGGCACGCAGAACGCCGGCGGCCCGACGACGATCGGCCCAGGCAATGTGATCGCCGCCGTCCGCCGCTACGGCATCCGCGTGCGCTCCGATGGCAACACGGTCAAGGGCAACCTCATCGGCACCGACCCCGCCGGGACAGCTACCAGCACCACGCCTTTCACCAGCGGCACCTCGTTCGGCCTGGGCACCGGCGGCACCGGGGTGTGGGTGGAGAACGGCAGCAACAACCTGATCGGCGGATCGAGCAGCGCCGACCGGAATGTGATCGCGATTGGCGGAAGTGGCGGCGGCGTCGCCGCTGCCGCCATCGCCCTCCGGCCCAATACTTCGGCCTGCTCAACCTGTGTGGTCAGCAACACCACAGTCCAGGGCAACTACCTGGGCGTCAACGTCACCGGCGACGCCGCCCTCGCCAACCCGGTTAACTCAGGCACCTATGGCATTCTCATCAGCAGCACGAGCGGCAACACGGTGCGCGGGAATGTGATCTCCGGCGCAGAGAATGGCATCATCCTGGGCAACACCGCCAGCACCAATACGATCGACGCCAATAAGATCGGCACCCGCGCCTCGGGATCCCTCGCACCTGCGGATGCGATCGGCAACACGCAGAACGGCGTCTATATCGTCCAGGGCACCGGCAACCAGATCACCAATAACCTGATCGCCTTCAACGGGGTCGGCAGCACCGCCTTTACCTCCTACCACGGGATCGACGTGGCGAGCACAACGGGCGGGGCAAACAATAACACCATCAGCGGCAACCGCCTGGTGGCGAACGGCATCAACCCGCGCGGCGGCCCCGGCT
>JBAXES010000485.1:0-3879 GCA_037140315.1 Chloroflexales bacterium | reverse complement strand
GTGCTGCTGGTCGGCAGCCCGCGCACCACCAAGAGCACCTCATTCGCGCTGGGCGACTACCTGCGGGCGCAGCTGGCCGGGCAGGGCGTCGAGACGCAGACCATCCAGCTCTACACCACGCTGAGCTCCCCGACGAAGCGGCAGGCGCTATCCGCCGCGCTGGACAGCGCCGACCTGATTGTGCTGGCCTTCCCGCTGTATGTGGACAGCCTGCCCGCGCCGGTGACGGCGGCGCTGGAGCTGATCGCCGCCCAGCGGGCGGGTCGGCGCAGCGCGCAGCGGTTTGTGGCGATCACCAACTGCGGCTTCCCCGAGGCGCACCACTGTGACAGCGCGCTGGCCATCTGTGCGCGCTTCGCCGAGCAGGCTGGCCTGACCTGGGCCGGCGGGCTGGCGCTGGGCGGCGGCGGCATGATCAACGGCACGCCGCTGCCCGCGCTGGGCGGGCGCACCCGTATGGCCAGGCAGTCCCTGGCCATGGCCGCCGCCGCGCTAGCGAGCGGGCAGGCCGTCCCGCGCGCGGCCACCGACCTGCTGGCGAAGCTGAGTGTCCCGGCCTGGCTCTACCTGCTGCTTGCCGGCCTCGGCTGGCGCCAGCAGGCCAGGCACTACAAGGCCCAGAAGCAGATCCGGCGGGCGCCCTACGGGGAGGCGGCCTCCTGACGGCCGCTTGGGAGAGGCGCGGAGAGGGCTTACCCCTCTCCGCCGCGCGCCGCTCACTGCGGGACTGCGGCCAGCGCGGCGGCCCCGCCCTGGCGGATGAGATCGCCATCGCTCACGATCGTGATCAGCCGGTAGCCGAGGGCGGCCAGGTCTGCGGCTGCCGCCACATTCGCATAGACCCCGGCGATCAGGCCGCGCGCGGCGCAGGCCGACGCCACGGCGGTCAGCGCGGCGCGCAGCGTGGGGGAGCTAAAATCCACGGGCAGCGGCAGGCCACGGCTCAGGCTCAGGTCGGCCGGGCCGACGTAGAGCCCGCTGATGCCCGCGACGTCGGCGATGGCCGGGAGCTGCTCCAGGGCCGCCGCCGTCTCGATCATTGGGAAGATCAGGGGCACCGCGCTGATCGCGGCCAGATCGGTGGCGCCGTGGGCCACGCCGACCCGGATCGGCCCGAAGCTGCGCGCCACCGCCGGCGGGTAGCGGCAGGCCGCCACCAGCGCGACGACATCGGCTGGGCTGGAGATCAGCGGGGCGATGACGCCGGCGGCGCCGCGGTCGAGGGCGCGCATGATCGCTGCGGGCTCATTCCAGGCCAGGCGCACCAGGGCCGCGCAGCGCCGCTGATCCACTGTCTGGAGGATCTGGAGGGCTGCCGGGTCGTCGATCAGCCCATGCTGGAGGTCGATCGTCAGCGACTCAAACCCCACCTCCACCAGCAGCTCGGCGGGCCAGGGCGCGGGGATGGTCAGCCAGCCATTGTAGGTGACGCCGCCGGTGGCCCAGCGCTGGCGGAGTGGACTCGGGTACATCAGAACCTCCTGTGCGTCTCATCCTCGACCGTCACCTCTGCCGCGCAGGCGCGGGCGCCCCGCTAGCGATCAGGCCCACAGCAGCACGGCCACGGCGGCCAACGGAGTCCGAGGCAGGGCCGCGCCGACGAGGGCCGCCGGCGGCCCCGCTGGCGCCCAGGATGGCCAGGTACGGCTGCCGGGCGGGCAAGCACTGGCCAGTATAGCTGCAATAGCCGACCACTGCAATAGGTTGGCGACCAGAGAGGAGTTCGCCGGCAGAGTCAAAATTGGGCGACAATGAAGCCCGGACGGCGAGGCGGGTGGTGTGTGCGAGGGCCGCGCGCCGCTCACGGCTGATGCACCGGGAGCGTGAAGCCAACGGTGGCACCCGCGCCGAGCCCGGCGCTGGCGGCCCAGATCTGGCCACCGTGGGCCTCGACCAGCGACTTGCTGATGGTCAGGCCGATGCCGTGGCCGCCCAGCCCCCGCGAGCGGGCCGGGTCAACGCGGTAGAAGCGCTCGAAGAGGTGTGGCAGGTGGGCGGCATCAATGCCAATGCCCGTGTCGGCCACCGTCACCGTCACGGCGTCATCAGTGTGCTGCGCCGTCACCGCCACCCGCCCGCCCGCCGGCGTGGCCCGCAGCGCGTTCCCCAGCAGGTTGACCAGCACCTGGAGCATGCGGTCCGGGTCAACCGCAATCGCCGGCAGATCCGCCGGGGCGGCGACGACGATCTCCACCCCTTTCTCGGCGTACTGCGGGGCCAGGCGGGCGACCGCCTGTGTGATCAGCGCCGCGCAGGCCATCCGGCTGGGGTGCAGGGCCAGCTGCTTCGCCTCGGCCCGCGACAGCTCCTGGAGGTCGCGCACCAGCCGGGTGAGCCGCCCAACCTCGTCCTGCATCAGCGCCCAGGTCTCGTCTGACGGCAGCACGGCGCCATCGATCACCCCCTCGACGTAGCCCGCGATCGTGGCCAGGGGCGTGCGCAGCTCGTGGGCCACATCCCCGATCAGGGCGACGCGCCGCCGCTCGGTC
This sequence comes from Chloroflexales bacterium, assembly GCA_037140315.1. Taxonomy (GTDB): domain Bacteria; phylum Chloroflexota; class Chloroflexia; order Chloroflexales; family Chloroflexaceae; genus Oscillochloris. The sequence continues at coordinate 1,390 of JBAXES010000485.1, read as the reverse complement.
GCCTCTAGCTCCCCAGCCATGGTGTTAAACTGCGCGGCCAGCGCGGCGAGCTCGTCGGCGCCCTGGGCAGGCACCCGCTCGGCGTAGTGCCCCGCCGCGATGCGCCGGCTGGCCGTAAGCATCTGGCGCACCGGCGTGACGATCCGCGCCGAGATCAGCAGGCTGACCGCCACTGCGACCAGGATCGCCGCGCCGCCGCTCAGGAGCAGCGCCTGCTGGGTGGCGGTCTGAAAGATCGCGCTGGTCGCCTGCTCCATCGCGGCCATGTCCGGGTTCTGCGCCGCCGTATGCCCTGGGCCGAGCACGGCGAGCATCAGCCGGTCGTGCAGAGTCGGCGCCGTGACCAGGGTCACCACAAAGAGCGTCACCGCCCCGGCGGCGATGACGATCAGGTGGGCAAGGAACAGGCGGGCGCGCAGCCCGCCACGACGCCAGAACGCCATGTGCGCCTCTGTGATACGGCTAGGGGTTCTCCGCCCGCAGCCGGTAGCCGACCCCGCGCACGGTCTCGATCAGCCGCGCTTGGGTGGAGTCCTCGCCAAGCTTCTTGCGCAGGTTGGCGATATGCACGTCCACCACGTGGTCATCGCCGAAGTAGTCGCTGCCCCAGACCTGCTCCAGCAGCCGGGCGCGGGTGCAGATCCGGCCAGGGTGCGCGGCCAGGGCGCTGAGCAGGCCATACTCGGTGGTGGTGAGGGTGATCGGCACGCCGTCGAGGGTGACTTCGTGGTGGGCGTCATCGATGCGCAGCGGGCCGAGGGCGATCGCCGGCGGCGCTGGCGCTGGGGCGGCTGGGTGAACCCCGCCGCGCGGGCGGCGCAGCATCGCGCGGACGCGGGCCACCAGCTCGCGCGGCGAGAAGGGTTTGGTCAGGTAGTCGTCGGCGCCCACCTCCAGGCCGACCACCCGGTCGATCTCCTCGGCCCGCGCGGTCAGCATCAGCACGTAGGCGTCCGAGAAGCGGCGCAGCTGTCGGCAGACCTCCAGCCCATCGATGCCGGGCAGCATCAGATCGAGCACCACTACGTCCGGTCGGTGCTGCTGGGCCAGGGCCAGCGCGCCCGCGCCATCGGCGGCGAGCAGCACCGCGAACCCGGCCTGGGACAGGTAGGTGTGCAGCAGATCGCGTAGCCGCTCCTCGTCATCGACTATCAGCACCGTCGGCAGAGCGGACATCGTAGCACCTCAGGTACGTGCGGGGGGGCACCCGAAGTCTACCTGAGATCCGGTCGCTGGTCAACGCGCGCAGGCTGTTTTCTGTGCCAAGCGGCACAACCTTTCTTGAACATCTGTCACATCGCAATACCGCAAACGTCGCCCTGTGCGCGTTCCTAATCATGCTGAGCGCAGCGAAGCATCTTCCAGGCGCGTGGATGGGAAGACCCTTCGC
>JBAXES010000484.1:0-3879 GCA_037140315.1 Chloroflexales bacterium | reverse complement strand
CAGCTTGCCCCGCCGCCCGCCGTAGCTGCCGATTAACGTCCCTACCGGGCAGGTTCCTCGGTATTTCGATCACCGTCTCGGCTTTCTGAAGCTGATCCTGGAGGCGCGCCACCTCGCGCTGGAGCCGGGTCACCTCATCGTAGAGCGGATCGTGCGGCTGGGGTGGCCGCCCAGCCGGGCGCGACTCCAGGCTGGCCAGCGCTCCGCGGTCGCGCTGGATGCGCCACTTCGACATATGCGAGGTGTAGAGCCCGTGACGACGGAGCAGGGCACCACGCGCGGGGTTGCCGTAGGAGGAGGACTCATACTCGGTCAAGATGGCCAGCTTCTGCGCGGCGGTCAAGGTCGTCTGCGGGAGCTGCTCCTCAGGAAGGGTCGTCTCGGTCGTCTCCGGCGTACGTGGCTGCGGGGCGGTACGATTCGTGGGCATTGGTCAGTCCTTTTCTCGCCCTACTTGCAACGGGTTTCCGGTGAGCGATCTGTCCAAGGTCACTGTAGCACATAGGGGTGCACCAATTTCGAAATTGTCCAGGATCTGGTGCTCCAGCCAGAGGTCACCCGCTTTCCTCGAAGATGTCGGGATCGCCATTGGGGCCGGCACCATCGCCCGCTGGCTGATTGAGCGCCCACCTGGATACCGCTGGTATCCGGCTGAACACGCAGCAGCGGCAGCAAGTGTGGGATGCGCTGGCGATTGCCGCGATCTGCTGCTTGCCGTGCTCGATCTTCCCGATCTGCCGCTGCATAACAACGCCAATGAGTCACGTCCGAATGGCCGTCAGAACAACCGCTGCTGGCGCGGGTCATCACCGGGTCGGGGCGGCTGCTGGCCCTTCAGCGCATACTCCAGCAGATCAGTGATCACCAGTTCCGCAGCCCACTGGCGGAGATAGGCGTGATTGAGCGCGTCGTCCTGCACCCGCAGGATGGCCTGCACATCGCGCCACTGACGGTCGGAGGGCGCGAGCTTGTACCATTCCAGCTTCGCCAGTACCGTATCCTCGGCACTCGCCACACGCAGCATCCCACCTAGCTCGCCGGGGATGTCCACGAGTTGCGCCCGCTGAAACTGCGCGACCTCAAACGGGCGGCCTGACGACAGGTACACGTCGATCTGGAAGCCGGTTACGTTGTCGTAGGCGCAGAAACTCGCCCGCTGCTGCCAGTCGGCCCGCGCCTCGGGCAATCGCGCAAGCGCATCGGTGATGTCGCTAGGAAGGAAGGTAAAGCCCTCGCGTAACCCTTCCACCAGGGCGCGCACATCGCGGGCAGCGAGGTTGAGCACGATGTCGATGTCGCGGGTCATGCGGTACTCGCCGTGAACGACCGCCGCGACGGAGCCGACGACAAGGTAGGGGATCGAGTGTGTGTCAAGGAGTGCGCCAGTGCGCAGCGCCAGGGCCAGGGGATCAACCGGCGTTGGCATAAGCGACAATCCTTTCAACAAAGCGGCTCCGTAGGGGCGTTGCTCAGGCGTAAGCCGTTGGAGCGCCAGCGTATACCCCAACTCGGGTGTGCTGGCCGCTGGCTTCCGCCGCTGGATGCCCGCCAGGGCCAGCCGGTCAGCCATGCGGTTCATATCGCGGGCCAGTTCCAGCTTTTGGGCAGGTAAGAGTGATCGCAGGGTGGTGATCACCTTCGCCTCGATGTGAGCTGGCGTATCGGCGGCGAGCGGCTGGAGCATCGTGTAACCCTACCCTTGCACCTGCACAACGAACGATACCCACTCACCGGGCTGGGTCTGGACGACCACTTGACGTCGAGCTGTTCGGCTGTTTCCCCCTGTGCCGCTGGCAAACCGCACACCTATACGCCGGATGCCTTGGTTGAGCGCACGCAGCAGCAGATCACCTTGGGCCAGCAATGGGCTGACACGACCGGCTGTGATGTCGAGGAAATCAGATATCCAGGTACGTCACCTCGGCCGCGTGCGTGGTGATGAAGCGCTTGCGCGGGGGCACCAGGTCGCCCATCAGCATCGTAAATGTCTCGTCGGCCAGCTGGGCGTCCTCCACCGTCACCTGGAGGATGATCCGGTTGGCCGGGTTGAGCGTGGTCTCCCAGAGCTGCTCGGCGTTCATCTCGCCGAGGCCCTTGTAGCGCTGGATCTCAACCTTGGTGCCGGCGGCGAGCTTGCCGATGTAGGCGTCGCGCTCGCCGTCGGAGTAGGTGTAGACCTGCTCGCGGCCGTGCTTGATCCGGTAGAGCGGCGGCTGGGCGATGTAGAGGTGGCCGTTGGTGATCAGCTGGCGCATGTGGCGGAAGAAGAAGGTGAGCAGCAGGGTGCGGATGTGGCTGCCGTCTACGTCGGCGTCGGCCATGAGGATGATCCGGTGGTAGCGCAGCTTCTCGGGCGTGAACAGCTCGCCGATGGCCGTGCCGATCGCCGTGATCAGGTTCTTCACCTCGGCGTTGGAGAGCATCTTATCGAGGCGGCTCTTCTCGACGTTGAGGATCTTGCCGCGCAGCGGCAGGATGGCCTGGAAGCGCCGGTCACGGCCCTGCTTGGCGGTGCCGCCCGCCGAGTCGCCCTCGACGATGTAGAGCTCGCAGCGGGCCGGGTTAGTGTCCGAGCAGTCGGCGAGCTTGCCGGGCAGCGAGAAGCCCTCCATGGCGCTCTTGCGGGCCGTGTCGCGAACCTTCTGGACGGCCAGGCGGGTGCGGGCGGCCGAGACGGCCTTCTCGATGATCCGGCGGGCCTCGGCGGGGTTCTCGTCGAGCCACGCCCCGAAGGCGTCGCCCATCACCGTGCCAACCGAGCTCGCCGCCTCGGGGCTGACTAGCTTCTCCTTCGTCTGCGAGCTGAACTGCGGGTCCTTCAGCTTCACGCTGATCACCGCAGTCAGCCCCTCGCGCACATCGTCGCCGGTGAGGTTGGTGTCGTTGTCCTTGAGCAGGCTCTTGGCGCGGGCGTAGGTGTTGATCACCCGCGTCAGGGCGGTGCGGAAGCCCGAGAGGTGCGCGCCGCCGTCGGTGTTGTTGATGTTGTTGGCGAAGGCGTAGATCGAGTCGGTGTCGTAGGTGTCGGTGTACTGCATGGCCACCTCGACCGCCACGTCGCCGACGGTGCGCTCGACGTAGAAGGGCAGGCGGTGGAGCACGCCCTTGCCCTTGTTCAGGTGGCGCACGTAGGAGATGATGCCACCCTCGAAGTAGAAGTTGACCTCATCGTTGGTGCGCTGATCGACGAAGTGGAAGCGCAGCCCCTTGGTGAGGTAGGCCATCTCGCGGAAGCGCTGGGCGATCGTCTTGAACTGGTAGTCGATGCCATCTTTGAAGATGGTGATGTCCGGCATAAAATGGATCGAGGTGCCTGTCCCCTCGGCGGGGCCGATCGCCCGCACCGGGGCCAGGGGCTTGCCGGTGGCGTACTCCTGCATCCAGAGCTTGCCGTGGCGGCGCACCTCGGCGCGCATATGCTCCGAGAGGGCGTTGACCACCGAGAGGCCCACGCCGTGCAGCCCCGATGATACCTTGTAGCCGCCGTCGCCAAACTTGCCGCCGGCGTGAAGCTCGGTGGTGGCAAGTTGTAGCGCCGAGACCTGATGCTTGGGGTGAATATCGACTGGAATGCCGCGCCCGTTGTCTACGACCTGCACTGAGCCATCGGGAAAGATCGTGATCTCGATCGCGTCGGCGGACCCGGCCAGGGCCTCGTCCACCGAGTTATCGACCACCTCTTTGATCATGTGGTGCAGGCCGTTGATGTCGGTCGGCCCGATATACATGCCGGGGCGCTTACGCACCGCGTCCAGCCCCTCAAGCACCGTGATCTGGCTGGCGTCGTAGCCCTGCGGCTCGGTGGTCATAATTTCGTCGTCCTTCATTCAATACCTTCGCCAATTATCCAGTGAGCGAGTCCAGGGGAACCGGATGGAT
>JBAXES010000483.1:0-3886 GCA_037140315.1 Chloroflexales bacterium | reverse complement strand
GAGGTAGACCCCGGCAGTGACCATGGTGGCGGCGTGGATGAGCGCCGACACCGGGGTGGGGCCGGCCATCGCGTCGGGCAGCCAGACGAACAGCGGCAGCTGGGCCGACTTGCCGGCGGCCCCGATCAGCAGCAGGAAGGCGATCCCGGTGGCCAACAGGATGGGCTGCCAGCCCGGCCCGAAGGAGACGCCAGCCAGCTCGCCGACCCGCGCCAGGAAGCCGGCCTGGGGCTGCCCGGCCACCGTCACCGCGAAGAAGTTCAGCGTGCCGAAGTTATCGTAGATCGCCAGCATGGCCAGGATGAGGGCGGCGTCGCCGATCCGGTTGACCACAAACGCCTTCACCGCCGCCTCGCCGACCGCCTTGCGCTCAAACCAGTGGCCGATCAGCAGGAACGAGCAGAGGCCCACGCCCTCCCAGCCCAGGAAGAGCAGCAGCATGTTGTCCGCCATCACCAGGAACAGCATCATGGCGATGAACAGGTTCAGGAAGGCGAAGTAGCGCACCACCCACGCGTCGCCGCGCATGTAGCCGATCGAGTAGACGTGGATGAGCCCGCCCACGCCGGTGATCAGCAGGGCCATCACGGCGCTCAGCGGGTCGAGCATAATCCCGAAGGGCACCTGGAAGCTGCCCGCGCTGATCCACTCCCAGGCCACCGAGGAGATCCGCCGAGCGTCCTCGGGCATGCCGGCCAGGGCCACGGTGGCGGCCACGGCCGCCCCAAACGAGCCCACCACCATCGCGCTGGCGATCAGGCCCGACTGGCGCTCGTCGCGCACCAGGAACAGGTTGAGCAGAAAACCGGCCAGCGGCAGGGCCGGGACGAGCCAGATCAGATACTGCATCACTTCACCTCAAGGATGAAGGGTGAAGGGTGAAGGATGAAGTGGGGACGGTGATCTTCATCCTTCACCCTTCATCCCTCATCCTTTCAACGTACTCACCTCGTCCACATCGGCGGTGCGCTTGCTGCGGAAGATCGCCACCAGCACCGCCAGGCCGACGGCCACCTCGGCGGCGGCGACGGTGATCACAAAGAAGACGATCACCTGGCCCTCGACGCTGAGCCGCTGGCGGGCGAAGGCCACCAGGGCTAGGTTCGCCGCGTTGAGCATCAGCTCGACCGACATAAACACCACGATCGCGTTGCGCCGGGTGAGCACGCCGACCACGCCCATGGTGAACAGGGCCGCGCTCAGCAGGACATAGTAGGTGACAGGGATCACACTTTCCTCCCGCGCTGATTGAGCACGACCACGCCGATCACCGCCACCAGCAGGATGACCCCGGTGATCTCGAAGGGCAGCAGGTAGGTGGTGAAGAGCAGCTTGCCCAGCTCGGCGGGCTCACCGAACCCGCTGGCCTGCACATCGTCGGGCGTGACGACGCCGACGCTGCGGACGGCCACCGTGGCGGCCACCGCCATCAGTGCCAGGCCCAGCACCATCGCCACGGGGCGCACCCAGGCCACCTTGTCGGACGTATGCTCAACCTGCTCCGCCCCCAGAAGCATCACCACAAACAGGAACAGCACCATGATCGCGCCGGCGTACACCGTGAGCTGGATGGTGAACAGGAATGGCGACTGGAGCAGCAGGAAGAGCACGGCGATCGCGCCGAAGTTCATCAGCAGGAACAGGGCGCTGTGTATGGCGTTGCGGGTAATCAGCATCGCCCCCGCGCCGACCAGGGCGATGGCGCCTGAGATAATGAACAGAATCAGATCCATAAGCTCTCCGAATGTTGAATGTTAAGTGCTCGGAGCATTCAACATTCAACATTACAAATCGATCTGCGCGGGCGGGCTAGGCCGGCGGTTGAGCTGCTGGAGCAGCGGCGGGATCTCGCCGTGGCCCTTGTCCCTGGGCACCAGCAGCATATCCTGGGTGTAGATCGCCGCCCGGCGGTCGTAGAACGAGAGCTCGTACTGGTGCTCCAGCACGATCGCGTTGGTCGGGCAGGCGTCCTCGCAGAACCCGCAGAAGATGCAGCGCAGCATGTTGATCTCGTAGGTGGCGGCGTAGCGCTCGCCGGGCGAGCGCGGGCTGGCCGGGTCATTCTCGGCCGGCACCACCAGGATCGCGTCGGCGGGGCAGGCCGCCGCGCAGAGCGCGCAGCCGATGCAGCGCTCCTGGCCGTTGGCGAAGCGCTTCAGCTCGTGACGCCCGCGGAAGCGCTCGCGCACCGGGCGCTTTACCTCCGGGTACTGCACCGTCACCGGCTGGCGGAACAGGTAGCGCAGGGTGGTGCGCATCCCCTTAAACAGATCACCGAGCATGTGGTTTTTCCTTATTGTAGGGGCGCATCGCGATGCGCCCCTACGGCCATCGTCACCCCGCCGGCCGGCCTGGGCGCGCGGCCCAGCGCGGCGGACGCGCCCAGGGTGAGCAGGCCGCAGCCGCAGAGCAGCAGCGAGGCCAGCAGCTGGTCGGGCACCAGCACGAAGACCACGGCGGTGTAGGCGATGTTCAGCAGGCCGAGCGGCAGCAGCCACTTCCAGCCGAAGGTCATCAGCCGGTCGTAGCGCATGCGCGGCCACGAGGCCCTGACCCAGACCGAGAGGAACAGAAAGCAGACCACCTTCAGCAAGAAGGAGCCCAGCGAGGCCGCGCCCACCACCAGCGCGCCCGTCACCGGGCCGGCCAGCTCCGTCACCCCGCGGCCGAGCGCCTCCAGGCCGGGGAAGCGCCAGCCGCCGAAGAAGAAGGTCACGGCGATGGCGCTGACGGCGATCAGCTTGATGTACTCGGCCATGAAGAAGAGCGCGAACTTCATCGAGCCGTACTCGGTGTTATAGCCGCCGGCGATCTCCTGCTCGGCCTCCACCAGGTCGAAGGGCGCGCGCACCACCTCGGCCGTCGAGGCGATCAGGAAGAGCACGAAGCCGAGCACCTGCGGCACCACGCCCCAGAGCTCGCCCTGCTGGATCACGATCGCGTGGGTGCTGAAGGTGCCGTAGGTCATCGCTACGCTGAGCACCGCGCAGCCCAGGGCCAGCTCGTAGGAGATCAGCTGGGCCGAGGAGCGGATGCTGCCGAGCATCGAGTACTTGCTGTTGCTCGCCCATCCCGCCAGGGTGATGCCGTACACGCCGATGCTGGTGACGGCCAGCAGGTAGAGCACGCCCACGTTGATGTCGGCGACCTGCAGGATGTTGTGCAGGCCGGCGCCGTCCGGGCGAAAGCAGGCCGCGTAGTCCCAGCTCACATTCAGGCAGCCGAAGGGGATCACCGCCCAGATGATCAGCGCCGGGATGACCGCCATGGCCGGGGCCACCAGGTAGACCCACTTGTCGGCCTGCGAGGGGATGATGTCCTCTTTGAAGAAGAGCTTCACCGCGTCGGCCACCGGCTGGAGAAAGCCGTTCGGCCCGGCGCGGTTCGGCCCGATGCGGTTCTGGAAGCGGGCCAGCAGCCGCCGCTCGAACAGGGTCAGGTAGGCGAACCCGGCCGTAGTCGCCAGGGTGATCACAAAACATTGGACGATCATAATCAAAATGGTCATATATTCCCCCTGGTAGGGGCGAAGCATTTGAATGTTGTCGCAAAGCGACAACATTCAAATGCTTCGCCCCTACGTGGTGACGGTGATCGCCACCTGCGTGCGCGGCCCCGTCTGGACGGCGGCCAGGTCGGCGTCGGGCAGGTTGGCCGGCACCATGGCCACGCCCTCGGGCAGGTCGGCCACCACGCGGGCGGGCAGGGCGATCGCACCGGCCGCCGATGCGACGCGGACGATCTCGCCGGCGCGGATCCCCAGGCGCGCGGCGTCGGCCCGGCCGACGGCCACATAGGCGGCGGGCACGTGGGCCTCCAGCTTGCCGCCGCGCAGGAGCGGGTCGCCGTCGTAGGCCAGGGGCTGGGCCAGCAGCAGCAGCGGGCG
>JBAXES010000482.1:0-3900 GCA_037140315.1 Chloroflexales bacterium | reverse complement strand
TTCAGGCGCTGGCCGTGGTAGTAGCGGTCGTTATCGACCTGCTCCTTCGGCGGCAGGATCGCCTCGGCCTTGCCCATCTCCAGGATCACGTTGCCCTTAGCGATCCGCTGCACCGTGGCGGTGATCAGCTCGCCCTCACGATCCATATACTCGCCATAGATATACTCGCGCTCAACCTCTTTGATCCCTTGCAGCACCACCTGCTTGGCAGTCTGCGCCGCGATCCGCCCGAAGTCGTTGGGCGTGCTCTCCATGATCACCGTCTCGCCAATCTGGACATCGGCGCGAACCTTCCGGGCGTCCTGCAGCTCTACCTCGAAGCGCTCATCGTAGACTTCATCTACGACCTGCTTCTCAGCGAAGACCTTGGCCGAGCCCGTCTGCGGATCGAGCTTAACGGACACCTCCATAGGCGGCGGGTTATTGCCAAGGGTGCGCCTGTAGGCAGTGATCAGCGCCTTCTCCATGACGTCAATGATCGCCTCTTTTGGGATGCCGCGCTCCGCCGCAATCTGTGAGATCGCTGTGTAAAAGTCGCTCTTCATACCCTCACTCGCCTACAACAACAAGAAAAGTGGGGGATACCCACTTTTCACAAACGCACGGCGCAGACTGCTTGCTGCGACCAGCCAACGCCGGGGAACCGGCGCTGCACGGGCAGGCAGCGTTGTTCAGGAAGCCAGACTCACATGGTGTTCATTATGAGTGTTCCTGAGCGGTCTGATGAGACTGTCGTCCGTACGATCCAGCCAAAGCATTGCCTCGCGGTCGGGCGCAGACAGCACGCATAGGCAACCTGCGCCCTTAGATACCCGCTAGGTAGTATAGCACCTTGAATCTGGTTTGGCAAACCATCTTGCGCGCCGGGGGCGACGGTGCCCGCCGAATCCTTGACGGGATTCTCACCAAACTGGTATGGACGGCGTAATTATTTTTCGTTATACTGTATGGGTGATCGGTACGAACCGTTGCCATGAGCCCCGGCGTAGCGCACTCCGTGGAAAGGAACCTGACATGATCGTAGCACTTTTTGTCATCTTCAGCCTAATGCTGGCCCTTACGGTTGCCGCCACGCTGCTTAAGGCTGAGCCGGCCCCAGTGCCCGTCCGCATCGATGACGTAGAGCGCCTGCGCCGCCGTCGCTGACCGACAGGTTCCACGCCAGGGTTTCACCGGCTACCATACGCTCTCATCGCGATCCTCTTCGGCGCGGCCACCATCTGGCTGCGCCGATTTTGTGCCGCCTGCCTCCACGATGGGACGAGGTGATTGGCTGAAGGAGCGCTCTTATGACTCCGGCGATCAAGACGGTAGGGCTGACCCGGCGCTACGGTCGGATAGTAGCGCTCGACAACCTCAGCCTGAGTGTCGCGCAGGGCAGCATCTACGGATTCATCGGCCCGAACGGCGCGGGGAAGACCACCACCCTGCGCCTGCTCGCCGGCCTGCTCGAACCCAGCTCCGGCGAGATTGAGCTGATGGGCCAGCGCCAGGGCAACGCCCAGCGCCTCGTCGGCTATATGCCCGATGTCTCCGGCGTCTACGACGACCTGCGGGTCTGGGAGTATCTCGACTTTTTTGCCCGCTGCTATGGCATGGGATCCGCACAGCGCCGACGGACGGTGAGCGATCTGCTCGACCTGGTCGATCTCGGCGCGAAGCGCGACTCTTTTGTGCAGAGCCTCTCGCGCGGCATGCAACAGCGGCTCTCGCTGGCCCACGCGCTGGTGCATAACCCGCCGGTGCTGCTGCTCGATGAGCCGGCGAGCGGGCTCGACCCGCGCGGGCGCGTGGAGCTGCGCGAGCTGCTGCGCACCCTGCGCGATCTGGGCAAGACGGTGCTGCTCAGCTCGCACATCCTCAGCGAGCTGGCCGAGGTCTGCACCGAGATCGGGATCATTGAGAGCGGGCGGATGGTGGTGAGCGGCCCGGTAGATGTGGTGCGACAGCAGCTTCAGGCCGGCGCAAAGCTGCGGATCCGCGTGATGGGCGATGTGTCGTCGGCTGCAGGTGTGCTGCAGGATCTGATTGTGGCGTCCGACGGAGAGACGGGCGAGCGCGTAAGCCCCGCCGTCAATAACCGCCCGGCGGGGCTGCCGGCGCTCCGTAGCCTGCGCATCGACCCGATAGATCAGCGGGCCATCCTCGTGGAGGCCACCGCCCTAGATGAGCATCAGCAAGCGGCGCTGCTCGCCCACCTGCTGGCCAAGGGCGTCGCTGTAAGCGAGTTCCGCGCCCAGGCCGAGAACCTTGAGGAGCTGTTCCTGCGCCTGACGGCGGCGTGAGGCGCGAGATATCTCACGCCTCACGCCGCAGCGCCTAGAAGAGCGAGCGCAGCACGCCGACAACCCGGCCCTGGATACGTACGTTGTCCGGGGTGGTGAAGATCGGCTGCATGGTGCTGTTCGCCGGCTGGAGGCGGATGCGACCGGCATCGTGGTAGAACTTCTTCAGGGTCACCGCGTTCTCGTCCACCAGCATTGCCGCGACCATATCTCCGTTGTTGGCCGTCTCCTGACGGCGCAGCAGCACAATATCCCCGTCGTCGATCAGCGCGTCGATCATCGACTGTCCGCGCACCTTCAGGGCGTAGACATCCTTGAGCTTATCGGCGGTGGCCAGGTCTAACGGCACGTCCACCTTCTCCGCGCTCTCGGCGTCCACCTGCTCTGGGTCAGGCAGGGGCTGGCCAGCGGTGATCGTGCCGAGCAGCGGCACCTGGTTGGTGGGGATGATCAGGGCGGGCGATAGGCTCTTCGGGAGCGTGATCCCGCGCGAGACCTTGCCCTGGCGGTTGATCTTGCCCTTGTCCTGGAGCGCCTTCAGGTTGTAGGCGACCACCGAGGTGGACGAGATCTTCAGGTCGGTCTGGATGTCGCGGATCGCCGGCCAGTACCCGTGCTTCGCGAAAAACTCCTCGATGTAGTGGAGTATCTTCTCCTGGCGCGCGGAAAGACCATCTGCAGTTCGCATAGCCTCTGTCCTTTCATAGGCCGCAGCCAGAACGGCCAGCGGCGACACATGCACTAGACGGTCATCAGCGTGAACTAACGTCTAGACTTCAGACCAGCCCGCCGATGCGCAGCGCAACTCAGCAGGCCAGAACGTATGTGGCGATCATTATAGCAATCAAACACTTGTGCTGTCAAGCGTTACTTTTGGTCGCCGTGATACAATAGGCATATGAAGCATGTGATTGGCGTCGATCTTGGTGGGACGCAGCTACGCGCGGCGCTGGTCGCCGCCGATGGCACGATCCTCGCCCACGAGCGCGCGCGCACCTGTATTGAGCAAGGGCCGGCAGCGGTGATCGCGCGCATAGTCGACCTGATCGGCCGGGTGCGCGCCGCCCTCCCCGCCGACAGCGACCTGCTGGGGGTTGGTATCGGCGCGCCCGGCCCGCTCAACCCCGAGACGGGGATCGTCTACGCGCCGCCGTACATGCCCGGCTGGCATACCATCCAGCTGCGCGATGCGGTGGCCGAACCCACCGGCCTGCGCGTGGTGATCGACAATGATGCCAATGTCGCCGCCCTGGGCGAGTGGCGCTTCGGCGCCGGGATCAACACCCGACATATGGTCTACCTCACGGTGAGCACCGGCATCGGCGGCGGGGTGATCATCGATGGCCGGCTGCTGCTCGGCCGCATGGGCGCCGCCGCCGAGCTCGGCTCGATCATCCTCGACGCAGACCGTGGCCTGACCTGGGAGGAACTGGCCTCGGGCACCGCCCTCGGTCTCGCCGCCGCCTCGGCCATGCCCAAGCACCCCGCCAGTCTGCTGCACGCCCTGGCCAACCCCACACGGGTGACGTCCGCCCACGTGGCCCGCGCCGCTACCGACGGCGACCCTCTGGCTTGCGCGCTGATGGATCGTGAGGCCCAATTGCTGGGCATGGGC
>JBAXES010000481.1:0-3903 GCA_037140315.1 Chloroflexales bacterium | reverse complement strand
CCCAGGCCGTGTTCGTCAGCCGCGCCCCCGTCCAGATCGGCGATGTCCACGCCGACGCGCGCGCCGCCGTCACCGCCGAGCTGTACGCGATGCGCGGCACGGCGGCCATCCTGCTGGTGCCGCTGCTCATCCACGAGGAGGTGGTCGGCACGATCGGCATCGACTCGCTCGTCCCGCGGGTCTTCACGGTGGAGGAGATCGCCCTGGCCCAGGCGGTCGCGTGGTCCGTCGGCCAGGCATTGGCCAACGTCCAGCTGACCACCGCGCTCCACCAGGAGCTGGCCGAGCGCTCGCGCACCGAGGCGACCCTGCGCGACACCACGGCGCGGGTGACGCGCATCCTAGAGAGCATCACCGACGCCTTCTTCACCGTCGACCGCGAGTGGCGCTTCACCTATGTGAACTCGGAGGCTGAGCGACTCCTTGGCCAGCGCCGCGAGGCGCTGATCGGACAGATCCTCTGGGATGTGTTCGCCGACGCCCTCGGCACGGACTTTGAGGTGAACCACCGCCGCGCAATGGCGGAGCAGATCCCGGTACAGTTCGAGGCATATGCGTCGCCATTCGATCTGTGGACTGAGGTGCGCGACTACCCCTCGGCGGACGGGCTGTCCGTCTACTTCCGCGATATCAGCGCCCAGAAGCGCGTCTACATCGAGCTTGTGCAGGCCAAGGAGGCGGCCGAGGCGGCCACCCGCGCCAAGTCTGAGTTCCTGGCCACCATGAGCCACGAGATCCGCACGCCGATGAACGCGGTGATCGGCATGACCGGGCTGCTGCTCGACACGCCCCTCGGCGTCGAGCAGCGCGAGTATGTCGAGACGATCCGCACCAGCAGCGACGCCCTGCTGACGATCATCAACGACATCCTGGACTTCTCGAAGATCGAGTCGGGCAAGCTCGACCTTGAGCGGCAGCCCTTCGACCTGCGCGACTGCCTGGAGGTGGCCATCGATCTGGTCGCGGCGCACGCGGCGGAGAAGCGGATCGACCTGGCCTACATGTTCGCGCAGGATGTGCCCCAGGCCCTGCTGGGCGACGTGACCCGGGTGCGCCAGGTGCTGGCGAACCTGCTCTCCAACGCCGTCAAGTTCACCCTCGTCGGCGAGGTGGTGGTGATGATCGATGCCAAGCCGGCGCCCGGCGATCAGGTTGAGGTGCATGTGTCCGTGCGCGACACGGGGATCGGCATCCCGGCCGACCGCATGGACCGGCTCTTCCAGGCCTTTAGCCAGGTGGACGCCTCCACCACGCGCCAGTACGGCGGCACCGGGCTGGGCCTGGTGATCAGCCAGCGGCTCTGCGCGCTGATGGGCGGGCGCATGTGGGTGGAGAGCCAGGTGGGGGTGGGCACGACCTTCCACTTCACGATTGTCGCGCCGGTCGCGTCGATGTCCGCACGGATCGACCTGCAGCGGGCCATGCCCGATCTGACGGGGAAGCGGCTGCTCGTCGTGGACGACAACGAGACGAACCGGCGCATCCTGACGCGCCAGGCCGAGGCGTGGGGCATGCACGTGCGCGCCAGCGTCTCGGGGGCCGAGGCCCTGGCCTGGCTCGCCCAGGGGGCCATCTTCGACGCGGCCATCCTCGATATGCAGATGCCGGGCATGGACGGCGCGCAGCTCGCCGAGGCGATCCGCGCCCGCCCCGCCCCGAAGCCGCTGCCGCTGGTGCTGCTCACCTCGCTCGGGCGGCGGGCGGAGGATATGGCCCAGGGCCGCTTCGCCGCCAGCCTGATCAAGCCGGTCAAGGCCGCGCAGCTGTACGAGACACTGCAGTTCATCCTCGGCGCGGCGGCGGCGCGCCAGCCCGCGCGCTCCCAGGGCACGGCCTACGATGCGACGATGGCCGCGCGGCTGCCGCTGCACATCCTGCTCGCCGAGGACAATGTGGTGAACCAGAAGGTCGCCACGAAGACCCTGGCCAAGCTGGGCTACCGGGTGGATGTGGCGGCCAACGGGCTGGAGGTGCTCGACGCGCTCGCCCGCCAGCCCTACGACGTGGTGCTGATGGACGTGCAGATGCCCGAGCTGGATGGCCTCGGGGCATCGCGGCGCATCCGCAGCGAGGTGTCGCCATCCCGCCAGCCCCGGATCATCGCCATGACCGCCAACGCCATGCAGAGCGACCGGGGGCTGTGCCTGGCGGCGGGGATGGACGACTACATCAGCAAGCCGGTGCGCATCGAGGAGCTGGTGGCCGCCCTTGAGCGTGGCCCGGCGCACGGGCATATGCCAGAGGGGGGGACTATGCCGATGAGCATCGTTGACATCACCGTGCTAGAGGAGATCCAGGCTAATCTGGGCGACGGGAGCCCGACGATTGTTGTCGAGATCATCGACATGTTCCTGGATGACCTGCCCCTCCAGCTCGAAGCGCTGCGCCGGAGCGTAGCGGACGGGGCGGCCCCCGTGATCCAGCGGGTCGCCCACACGATCAAGGCGAGCGCGGCGACCATCGGCGCCCTGCCCCTGGCCAAACAGTGCGAGGATCTGGAGGCCCTGGCCCACACGGGCGACCTGCGCGAGGCCGGCGAGCACATCGGCCGGATCGAGGCGCTGTGCGCCGAGGTTCGGGCGGACCTGAATGTCATCCGACAGCGCTTCGCCTAGCGGGATGTCCGATGGGAGGGGCGCGGGGAGGGCTTGTCCCTGCCCGAAACATTACCCACCATAATCATCGTGGTGGCCTGCTAAGGGCAGCGCTATCCGCGCCTGAGGGCGCGCAAGATTCGCATCAGGCGACCGTTCTCGATCCGGCGCAGCAGGTCGGCCATGCGGGCGATCTGCGCGTCGCGGGCGGCCAGCTCGCCCTCGAGGCGGCGGGCGTAGCCGGCGGCGGCGGCGGCGGCCGCGCGCTCGGCGAGGAGCCGGGCCGGGCCGGACAGTTCAGCTGGGACGAGGTCGCCCGACCGCTGGCGGGGTTCTGCGCGGCGCCCCGGCGCATCGCGGCCCCGACGCCCGGCCCGGCCCGGCTCCCCCCCGGACCGGGCCGTTGGGTAACGATCTACGCGAATGGCGGTCACACCTTCATGCGGATCGGCAACCGACGCTTTGACACTTCCGGTGCATCGCAGAGTGGCACGCGCTGGAGCCGCGAAATGCGCTCAGGCAGTGGTTATGTCGTGAGGCATCCGGCGGGGCTCTAGAAACCCCAGCCGAACGCCGCTACGCTTACCCAATCAGCGACGAGATACCCACAACTGAAGAGCAGTGGCTTGAGCGGCTCGGTAAGGAGCGCTACGAAATCCTCCGCAAGGCGGGTACGGAGCGCCCATGGAGCGGTGAGCACAACGAAACGAAGGATTCGGGAATGTTCATCTGTGCGGGCTGCGGCGAGCCGCTGTTTGCCTCTGACAACAAGTTCGATTCCGGTTCCGGCTGGCCATCATTTGACCGACCGGTAGCCGAACAGTCTGTAACCGCCGTTACCGACAACAGCCTCGGGATGACTCGAACCGAGGTCCGCTGCGCGAAGTGCGACGGCCACTTAGGCCATGTTTTTGACGATGGTCCGCGCGACACAACTGGAGCGCGATTCTGCATCAACTCGCTCTCACTTGACTTCAAGCCACAGCCTGACGCCGCTGACAGCGACGGCGCTGTAAGTCAAGACTCCGACTGACCTGCAGCTAAGTGAGCGCGGCATCCGTCAGACTGCGGCGACGATGAAACTCCGCCTGCCCGCCATTCTCGTTGCAGTAGTTGCCGGGCTCGCGCTCGCCGACTCCTCGGTCGTTGCACTTGCCTTGCCGCCGATCAGAGTTGATCTTGGCTCGAGCATCAATGGCCTCGCGGCTGTAATCGGCGTCTATGTGCTCGTGCTCGGACTTGCGCTCTACCCAAGCGCCCTGCTTTCGAGGCACTTTGGCGCCGCACAAACCGGCGCGCTTGGCTTTGC
>JBAXES010000480.1:0-3906 GCA_037140315.1 Chloroflexales bacterium | reverse complement strand
TCGCTGCGCTCAGGGTGACATGGGGCGAGATATTCAAGGTGACAGGGCGACGTTTGCGGTATTGCGAAATACCGCATCCTGATGCAGTGCAATTGCGTGAACTGTAACGTACGCTGAAACCTTGTCTTGGCAACAATGGCCAGCTTCACTGGCCATTGTTGCCAAGACAACACGGGCGTTTAGGGCGGCGGCCCTAAAGACGAAAGGAGCTGCCTATGAGCGATATTGATCAGGCGATCGCGGATCTCATCCCGCGCGAGCGCGGCGGGGGCATGCTGGCGGGGATGCTGCTCGGCGCGCTGGCCGGCGCGGCGGCGGCCCTGATCGCCCCGCAGCGCGGGGCCGCCACCCGTGAGCTGCTGCGCGAGCGCGGCCTTGAGCTGAAGGACCGCGCCGGTGAGCTGCTGCGGCGGCGGCGCTCCTCCCTATGATCGCGAAGCCGCCCGCCAACACATAACAAGGTATAGTCCTCTAACGCCCTTCTAACGCCTTGCGGCGCTGGGGCAATGTATACTGATCGCGTGATCCCAATCGTATACATCCGGAGGCAGCTATGCCCTTTTTCTACTTCAGCCCGACCTACCTGCTGTTCGCCCTACCGGCGATGCTGTTCGCCATGTGGGCGCAGTGGCGGGTGAAGTCCGCCTTCGAGCAGTGGTCGCGCGTACCGAACGCCCAGCGCCTGAGCGGCGAGGATGTGGCCCGCGCGCTGATGCGCAACGAGGGCCTGGACTACGTCAGGGTCGAGCGCACCGGCGGGATGCTGACCGATAACTACGACCCGCGCGACAAGGTGATGCGGCTCTCGGAGGGATCGACCCAGCCCTCGGTGGCGGCGATGGCGATCGTGGCCCACGAGCTGGGGCACGCCAGCCAGGACAAAGAGGGCTACATCTGGCTGCGCGCCCGCTCGGGCATCGTCGGCATCGCCAATATCGGCTCGCAGCTGGGCACCTGGCTCTTCTTCGGCGGCCTGCTCCTGAGCTCATTCATCAGAAACAGCCAATTCGGCTATACTATGGCCCTGGCCGGCGTGGCGCTCTTCAGCGCCGCCGTGGCCTTCACCCTGGTGACGCTGCCGGTTGAGTTTAACGCCAGCGCGCGGGCCAAGGAGATGCTCATGCGCAACGGCATGGTCACGGTCGAGGAGGCCGGCGGGGTCAATGCGGTGCTCAACGCCGCCGCCCTGACCTACGTGGCCGCGGCGGCCCAGGCGATCGCCCAGCTGCTCTACTTCATCAGCATTCTCTCACGACGGAGGAACTAACGCGTTATGGAGGAAGACTTTCGCCGCCGCCTGATCCAGGGCGCGCTTAACCTGGCCCTGGGGCTGCTGGCCACCTGGCTGGCAACCTACATCACCAACAAGATCCTCGGCGAGCCCGAGGAGACCAAGCTGCTGGGGTGACTATCTCAGCTTCCCGGAGGCTCCACGAGCTTCCGGGAAGCGTTGCGCCAGCGCATCGCCTACACCCCCGCGACACCACGACCTGAGCCACCTGCCCCCTGAGCGCCGACCGGTCGATCGAGGCGGAGCTGCTTGAGCCGACCCTGCCGTAAAACACCCCCACAGCGCGTTCTTAGAGAGATAACGGGTACAGACGCCCCGCCGGGCGTCTCTTTAAAGGCGTCTCTATGACCACACCGACCGGCTCCCTGGAGCCCGAGACTCTTATCCACGACCGCTACCGGGTGGTGCGGCAGATCGGCCGCGGCGGGATGGGCGCGGTGTATGAGGCGGTGGACACACGGCTCGGCAACACCGTGGCCCTCAAGCAGACCCTGGTGCGCGGCGAGGAGCTCGACGTGGCCTTCGCCCGTGAGGCCCGCCTGCTCTCGTCGCTGCGCCACGCCGCCCTGCCGGTGGTGAGCGACTACTTCGCCCACGGCGACAGCCACTTCCTGGTGATGCAGTTCATCCCCGGCACCGACTTCGGGTCGCTGCTGGCCCAGCGCACCGCGCCCTTCGCCTTCGGCGAGGTGCTGGCCTGGGCCGACGCGCTGCTCGATGGCCTCGACTACCTGCACACCCAGAGCCCGCCAATCATCCACCGCGATATTAAGCCGCAGAACCTGAAGCTCACGCCGCGCGGCGAGATCGTGCTGCTGGACTTCGGGCTGGCGAAGGGCGGCGCGGCCAACGCCAGCGCGACGCAGGCCGCCGGGGCCAGCCTCTACGGCTACACCCCGCAGTACGCCCCGCTTGAGCAGATCCAGGCCAGCGGCACCGATCCGCGCAGCGACCTGTACAGCCTGGGGGCGACCCTCTACGCCCTACTGGCGAACCAGGCCCCGGCCAACGCGCTCGACCGCGCGGCGGCGGTGCTCCAGGGACGGCCCGACCCGCTGACGCCCCTCGACGAGCTGAACCCGCAGGTGCCCGCCGCCGTCGCCCGCCTGATCGCCCGCTGCATGGCGCTGAACGCGTCCGACCGACCGGTGAGCGCCGCCGCCGCCCGCGCCGAGCTGGCCGCCGCCGTGCGCACCGGCTCGGCCGGGGCCTCGACCGCGGGCATGACCACGGTGGCCCAGCCGACCCCGACCCAGGCCAGCCCTCGGCAGGGCGCGCCGCCGCCCTTTGTGCCCGGCCCGCCGCCGCAGATCACCCGCCCGAACTGGCTGATCCCGCTGCTGATCGGCGGCATCGCGGTGGTGCTGGTCGGCACGATCGGCGGGGCGCTGTATGCGGTGCTGAACAGCTTCCTGGGGCCGGGCGGCCCGGGCGGCGGCCCGACTCAGCAGCCCGGCATCACGACCATCGTGGCGATCATGCCGACCAGGCCGCCCCCGCCGGAAGCAACGCCGATCGTGGAGTTCGACCCGACCAGCCTGGCGCAGACGGATGTCGCCGCCACCCCAGCGGGCGTGGGCGGACCCGACGACGCGGCCACCGCGGTGAGCGCGGCGCAGACCCAGGTGGCCGCAGCCATGGGGCAGATCCCCAGCGAGCAGCAGACCCAGATAGCCGAGGCCCTGGGGCAGCTCCCCGGCCAGCAGCAGGGCACCCCGGCCCAGGCCACGCCGCTGCTAGAGTTCGGCGCGGAGGGCACCGGCGACGGATTCCTGAATGACTCGCGGAGCATCGCGGTCGGCCCCGACGGGGCGATCTACCTCGCCGACTACAGCACGGGCCGGGTGCAGCGCTTCAGCGCGGAGGGCAAGTTCGAGCGCAGCTGGAAGCTGAAGGGCGACCTGCCGATCATGGCGATGGCCGCCGACCGCGCTGGGCTGGTGTATGTCTCGCAGAACCAGGCCGTGAGCGTGTTCGAGGGGGCCACCGGCAAGCTGGTGCGCACCATCGCCGAGGGCGAGGGCTTTGAGAGCATGGTCGTCCTCGGCGACGGGCCTCTGCTGGGCGTCCCCTGGGCCGGCAGCGATGTGGTTCACCTGGACGCGCTGGGCAAGGAGCTAGGCCGGATCGCCGACCCGCTGAAGAGCGCGGACGCGAGTGGCCAGGCCAGCGCCATCGCCGCCGACGGGCTGGGGGCGATCTACCTGCTCGACGGTGACGCCAAGGCAGTCTACATCTTCGGCCCCGAGGGCAAGTTCCGCGATAAGTTCAGCGTGGAGGGGGCCTGGGCGTTCTCGAAGCTCACGATCGACGGCCAGGGCCGGATCTATGTCGGCCTATTTATGGGCGGGGTGCAAATCTTCACGCCTGATGGCAGCCCGGTTGGCTCAATCACGGTGCCGGGCGTCGCCCGCGATCTGACATTCGATGGCGAGAACAACCTCTACGTGAGCACGAGTAAGCCGAGGGTGCTGAAGCTGGCGGTGACACCGCCAAAATCACCATGAGCCACAAGCACACGCACAGCGACCCAAGCGCCGAGCGGCTGACCCGCCGCGAGCTGATCCGGCGCGGGCTTGCCCTGGGCCTGGGGCTGCCGGCCATATCCGCCGCAC
>JBAXES010000479.1:0-3908 GCA_037140315.1 Chloroflexales bacterium | reverse complement strand
GCCCCGCCCGGGCCGATCGTCAGGCGGGCGACACCCGAGCGATCAAGCCCGTGGCGGGCCAGCAGATCATCAAGCAGCGCGTGGAGCGAGCGCAGCAGCGGGCCATCGTAGCCGGCAGTGGCCCGCTTCTGGAGCAGCACGCTCACCGCGATGGCGTCGATGCTCTGGGCGAGGCCCTGGTAGTCGGCCACGCCCAGCCCGCGCCCGGCGCGCTCCTCGGCCACCAGGCGGCTGACCGCCCCCTGCCGGTTAATAGCGTAGTGCGGCAGCACATTGGCCCCAGGCTCGCCGTCGCCGATCACCACCAGCGCAACCTGCGCGCCGCCCCGGCTGTCGCCGGCGGCACCCGGCGTGCCAATATCCTGAATGGCCAGATCGCTCATTGTCGTCTCCGTACAGACAGATCATCTTACGGCGTATCGTAGCACGAAAGCGTTTAGAGCGCGAAAGACACAGAATCTGTTGCCAGCAAAGCAACAACACCGTGCACCGTGAGGGTGTGGGAGAGCTTCGCTCGCCCACAAAAACACTGGTTCTGCGGCGGCGCGGCTACGCCGCGCCGCCGCAGAACCAGTGCAGCATGTGCTTGCTGGGCACCGATATAATGGGTTTTAGAAGGCAAGCGCAGCTATGAACGACCGACGAGTCCTCGGGCTAGATGTCGGCTCGCGCCGGATCGGCGTGGCCCTGAGCGACGCATCCGGCACCCTGGCCAGCCCGCTCACCACGGTGAGCGCCGCCCCCCGCGAGCGCGCCATCGCCGAGATCGTGCGGCTGGCCCGCGAGAACGAGGTGGTCGAGGTGGTGGTCGGCCTGCCCCTGACCCTGCGCGGCGAGGTCGGCCCCCAGGCCGAGCTGATCCACGCCTTCGCCCGCGAGATCGAGCCGGCCCTCGGCCTGCCTGTGGCCCTCTTCGACGAGCGCCTCACCACCGCCGCCGCCGAGCAGATGCTGCGCGACCTCGGGGTGAAGCCCGAGAAGCGCAAGCAGCAGATCGACCAGGTCGCCGCCTCGATCATCCTCCAGGACTACCTCGACCACACCCGCAACCGGCCCGAGGGGTGACTCATCGCCCGTGTTCGCTCAGATCAGCAGCGACGCCGCGTAGATCACCAGGCCCACCAGCCCGCCCACCACAGTCCCGTTGATCCGGATGAACTGCAGGTCGCGCCCGAACTGGGCCTCGATCTTGCGCGAGGTGTCCACCGCGTCCCAGCCGTTCACCGTGTGGGTGATGAACTCGCCCACCGCGTGGCCGTAGCGCGTCACCACAAAGCGGGCCAGCCCCTCGGCCCAGGCGTCCACCTTCTCCTGCCAGTCCACCTCGCGCTCCAGGGCGTCGCCCAGCCGGGTCAGGCCCTCGCCGATCGAGCGGCGCAGCGGCGAGTCGATCTCTGTGCTCTGCAGCATCAGCGCCGTCTTCAGGTCGCGCCAGACCGCCGAGGCCACCTCGCGCAGCACCGGCTGGGCCAGGATCTCGGCCTTGATCTCCTCGCCGCGCGCCCGCACCTGCGGGTCGTGCTGCAGGTTGTCGATCCAGTTGTCCATCGTGGCGATAAACTGCGCGTACAGCGGGTGCTCGGGGTTCTCGTGCAGCTCGGTCAGGGTGCGGCGGGCCGCGTCGAGCAGCTTCTCGTAGATCTTCTGGTCGACGAT
The DNA here is from genome assembly GCA_037140315.1 of Chloroflexales bacterium. Lineage (GTDB taxonomy): Bacteria > Chloroflexota > Chloroflexia > Chloroflexales > Chloroflexaceae > Oscillochloris. The sequence goes on along the minus strand of JBAXES010000479.1, from coordinate 2,252 downwards.
CGGCGGCAGCCAGCGCGGCAGCTCCCCGGCGATGCGCTTGCGGATGATCATCTGGTTGGACTCGATCCACTCGGTGGCCACCGCCACCACCTGCACCAGGATATCGCGGTGGCGCTGGTCGCCCGCCGCTGCCCCCAGCAGCTTGCCGATCATCGGCGTCGCCTGCACCGCCACCAGCTGGTCGGAGAGCCCGCGGGCCATCAGCTGGCCCACGTCCTCATCGTTGACCACGCGCAGCAGGCCGCCCAGGGCCTCAGCGATGAAGTCGGCCACCTGGTTCGCCCGCGTGGGCTGGCGCATCGAGCGGGCCAGCCGGCCGGCCACGTCCTGGCGGCGCAGCCGGTCGGCGATCTTATCCGGATCGAGGAAGTTGCGCTCCACAAAGCCGCCGAAGGCGATCGCGATCCGCTCCTTTTTCGCCGGGATGATCGCCGTGTGCGGGATGGGGATGCCCAGCGGGTGGCGAAACAGCGCCGTCACCGCGAACCAGTCGGCCACCCCGCCCACCATCGCCGCCTCGGCGAAGGCCCGCACGAAGCCCAGCCACGGCGCGTAGGGCAGCAGCGCGCTCGTCAGCATGAACAGCAGCGTCACGCCCACCAGCAGCCCGGTCGCCATACGCTGCATCTTGCGCAGCTCCGCCGTGCGTTGTTTGTCGTCCATAGGGGGAGATATCGATATACGTTCTCAGCGGGTGCCGTTGAGAGAGAGAAGGTCGCTACCAGCTGGCGCAGGCGCGCCAGCCTGGGGGTTAGACGCCACAATGCCGCTCACGGGTGCATGTCGAGCACATCCCGGCGCGGGAACCCGTCCGCCCCGCCCACGCCGCCGATCTTGTAGCCCGCGAACCACACCGCCCGCCGCAGGGCCACCTCCGGCCCCATGCCCGCCGCGTAGCCGCTGATGAAGCACGCGAACAGCGCGTCGCCCGCGCCCACTGTGCTCACCACCGGGCGCGGCGTGGCGGCCGGCACCCGCAGCAGCGCCCCCGTGCGGCGCAGGGCCAGCAGGGCCCCCCCCGCGCCCATGCCCACCACGATCGTCGGCGTCGCGTAGCGCGACTGCAGCGCCGCCACGAACTCCTCCGGCGGGCACGGCAGCCGCTCGTGGCTCAGGAACAGAAGCTCGGCGGCGGCCATATAATCGCGGTTGTAGGCGTCGTCCGGGTCGCCGATGGCGTGTACGTCGGTCGCGATCGGCAGGCCGAGGGCGGTAGCCCTGGCCAGCAGCGGCCGAGCGAAGTTGATATTGCAGATCGCCGCGAGCGCGCAACCGTGCGCCGCCTCGGTGAACTGATCGTCCGGGTACGCGCGATCCTGGATGTCCTTCAGGTCGGTGAAGATCGCTCTGCTCCCGTCCGGCCCGTACAGGATCACCGCCTGGCAGGTCTGCTCCAGGTCCTCCCGCACATAGCGGTCGGCGATCCCGGCCCGCCCCAGCGCCGCGCGGGCCAGCTGGCCGGCCTCGTCGCGGCCGACCACGCTCAGCAGGCGCGGCTCATCGCCCAGGGCCGCCAGGGCGCACGCGATATTCAGCCCGACCCCCGACGTGCTGCCGCGCACCCCGAAGAACGGGTAGCGCACCGGCGCGTAGTCCAGCGGGAACCCGTCCACCCGCAGGGTCGTCTCGTAGTTAATCAGCCCGGCCACCGCGATTCGCGCCATGGGATCATTTCCTGCCCTGAGAGGGATCCTCTCTACCTCGCATTCTACCACGCCCCCGGCTACTAGCGCCTCGCAGGGGTTGCGTTCTTCATGGCTGTTGCAACGATACTGCTGGCAAGCGCCAACCAACCCCGTCCTGTCATTCCGAGTACCCAATGGCCAACGGGCCAGTGGCGCCGGGAGCAACCGGATTTGTCACCCTGAGCGCAGCGAAGGGTCTTCCCATCCACGCGACTGGAAGATGCTTCGCTGCGCTCAGCATGACACCGGTGAAGCGAACGCAGTGCGTTCGCTTCACCATCGCTTAGACCATAGCTGACAAGTTAAGGTTTCCACCAATCTGTCAAGGGCCAAAACAGGCTTTTTCACTCGCATTCCGAACCAATTCCCGGTCGCCTATACGCCCAAGTGTTCGAGGTGGCATGCAAACCGGTTGCTCAGGATATATCAACTTTGCTCGCTACCGTGTAAAACCTGGCTGATCAGAACGCCTGAGCGGTCACTTGACGAAATAGCGAAAACCTTAACTTGTGAGCTATGCGCTTAGACAAGGTTTCAGCGTACGTTACCGTTCAGGCAATTGCACTG
>JBAXES010000478.1:0-3931 GCA_037140315.1 Chloroflexales bacterium | reverse complement strand
GGCCTCGGCCTGGCTGACCAGGCTGATCATCTGCTCGTATGCGGCCTGGGCGGTCTCGCCGAAGCTAAACAGGCCGTGGCGGAGCAGCACCACGCCAGCGGTGCGCGCGGCGAGCTCGGCCTGGAAGAGCGCCGCGCAGCGCTTGGCAAGGGGGAACCCCGGTCGCTCGTAGGGCACGATCACCACCGCGTCGCCGTAGATCGAGTGGATGCGCTCGGCGCCGCTGGGGGTGTTGGTGATCGCCAGCACCGCGTCGGAGTGGGTGTGAAAGACATACTTCGCCGGCAGGAGCGCGTGCAGCATGGCCTCGACCGAGACCGGGGGGGCAGCGGCGTCGACCACGCTGCCGCGCAGCTCGTTATGCCACTGGATATCGGAGAGCGCCTCCAGCGTAGTCAGGCGGCGCAGGTGGTCGAGGCGCACCGGCGCGAAGTCCTTCGCCTCGATCGTCGCCAGGTCGGAGCCGCTGCCCTTCACATAGAGGATCGACTCGGGCTCGCCGAAGATATTGGGCCGCGCGATCTTCACCGACGTATTGCCGCCGCCGTGCAGGACGAGGGCCGGGTCTGCGCCGAGCAGACGCGAGGCGTACACACACTGGGCCAGGTCGCCGACGAATTGCGCCGCCGCTGCGCTATCCCATTGATTTTGCATCGTAGTATTCTCCTGGGGCTACGCCCCAGACCCCATTTTTTGACGGCCTGATGCGGCGCAGCCGCACCAGGCCGTCAAAAAAATACATCGCGGGGGCGGCGCAGCCGCCCCCGCACCCCCGCCGAGGGATGGCCTTAGTGCCGCCGCTAGGCCGGCACGGCCTCGTTCTTGATCGTCTGGTAGAGGTCGCTGGCCTGGGCCGGGGTCAGACCCTCGTGGATGAGGGCCTGGAGGCCGCGGGCGGCGGCCACTGGGTGCTCATCCTGCCAGACATTCCGGCCGAGGTTGACGCCGATGGCACCGCGGTTGATACCGTCGGCGACGAACTCGTAGACCTCGAGGATCGTATCACACTTGGGGCCGCCGGCGATCACCACCGGCACCGGGCAGTTCTCAGCAACCTTGTGGAAGTCCTCGCACCAGTAGGTCTTCACCGCAGTCGCGCCGAGCTCGGCAGCGATGCGGCAGGCGAGGCCCAGGAAGCGCGCGTCGCGCTTCTCAAGCTCTTTGCCCACCGCAGTGACGGCCATCACCGGGATGCCGTAGGGCTCGCAGGAGTTGATCAGGTTCGCGAGGTTGTTCAGGGTCTGGTGCTCATAGTCGGAGCCGACGAAGACGGAGAGGCCGACGGCGGCGGCGTTCAGGCGGATGACCTCATCGATCGAGGTGGTGACGCTCTCGTTAGCCAGGTCGCCGCCGATGATGCTGGAGCCGCCGGAGACGCGCAGGATGACCGGCGTCTTTATGTTGGGGTCGATGCTGGCGCGCAGCACGCCGCGGGTGACGAACAGCGCGTCAACGTAGGGCAGCAGCGGCGTGACCATCTCGCCCGGCCGCTCAAGGCAGCGGGTCGGCCCCAGGAAGTAGCCATGGTCCATCGCGAGGAAGAAGCAGCGCCCATCCGGCTTCGTGATCTGTGACCACCGGTTCTGTTTGCCCCAATCCATTGCCACTGGCTCCTTGTATTGATTATATGTCATGAGGATGACGTGGGAGAAAGCGGTCACATTATAAGCGCTCCCCGGCCACTGTCAACCCCGACGGCGCAGCGCCGCGCGCGCCTTGCGGGCCAGCATGAGCACAAAGAGGCCCCAGCCAAGCCAGGCAATGATGCCGCCGCTGAAGCGCGAGATCAGCAGGGCGAGGAGCACCAGGGCGCGGATCGAGCCGACGATCAGGCGCTTCCAGAGCACGGTGTGCGGCTCGAGATCCCAGTCAATCTGCGCGATATGCGGCATCAGCCCGCGCTCAACGCAGCCCTCGAGGGAGAAGACGTAGATCAGATCGGTGTGACGCGCGGCGAGGAGCAGGTCGCGCTCAAGCGAGTCGCCGGAGAGCGGCGGGAGGTCATCGAGGGCGCTATCGAAGGCGGACCCGCCGACAGCGCCCACCCCGATGCTATCGGCGGCGGGGCCGTAGCTCGATATCAGCGCGCCGCCGATATCATTGTTCAAAGTGTCGATGGGCAGGCTGCTGTAGCACATCAGCACCTCGACGTCGGCCGGCAGGCCGACGATATCGAAGGCACGCTGGATGACAGTGGTGCCGGCGCGGCGGTCGTCGGCGAGGATGGGCAGCTGGTAGGCGTGGACCTCATAGCCGTCGTGGTGGATCTCGCCGACCAGGTCGGCGTAGGCGGCGCGGGCGGCGGCAAAGAGGACATTCTCGTTGGCGAGCCAGACGCGGCGGACTAGGTCGCGCAAGCCCCAGCGCTGCATGCGATCAAGCTCGCTGGCGGGCGGCTCGATGTCAACCCCGATCGCGTGAAAGCGCAGCTGGTGATCGCGCGCCCACGTGCGAAAGTCACGGTAGGACTCGACCGCCTGGGGGTAGTTCTGAAGGTGAAACCAGCTGCCCTCGCGCTCGGAGAGCTGGAGCCAGGCGACGGTCTGGACCCCGTGAGCGTTGAGCAGGCGGGCGGCGTCGGCGAGGGCGGGGGTACGATCGCGGATCGCCATAGCCACGCCGTAGCCGTGGGCGACAAGATCATCGAGCAGGCCGGGGTGCCCGATCAGATCGAGAATCCCCCGGCCATCAAGATCGCAGAAGAAGATCAGGTGTGGGCGTCCGTAGCTCTGCTGGGCTATTGACGTTGTCTCGCCGGATACCTGCACGGTTAGCGCCCCGCTGTAGCGATGCGACCCTCGAATCATTATAGCACCGCGAGTAGCAGGGGGGGGGCGGCGGCGCGCAAGGCGGAGGCGACGGCGCCTCCCGGCGGGGGTGTGGGACGGCTACGCCGCTCCCACGAAATAAGGTATACTGGCGGGCGTTTGGATCGCGAAAGACGCGAGTGTGATGCGGAGGACGCGGGCGCGAACCGTGAGCCCGCGAAGCATGCTGGCACCTATATAACTGCGAAAGATACAAATCGTTATGAAGCTTGCGATCATTGGGCTGGCGAATAGCGGGAAGACGACGGTGTTCAACGCGCTGACCCGCGGCACTGCGGAGACGGCGGCGTACTCGTCGGGGCAGATGGAGCCGAACCTGGCGATGGTGAAGGTGCCCGACCGACGGCTCGAGGTGCTGGCGCAGATGTTTAAGCCGCGCAAGATCACCTACGCCGACGTGCAGTATGTGGACGTGGCCGGCATCAGCGGCGGGGGGAACGAGGGCGGCGGGCTGCCCCCGGCGCTGCTGAACTACCTCGGCACCGCCGACGCGCTGGTGCATGTGGTGCGCGCCTTTGAGGACTCGACGGTGCCACACCCCAATGGCTCGGTGGACGTGGCCCGCGACATCGCCGCAGTCGATCTGGAGCTAACCTTCTCTGACCTGGCGATCATCGAGAAGCGGCTGACCCGGCTGAGCGCCGAGATCACCAAGATGGCGACGAAAGACAAGGAGCTGCGCATCGCCGAGCGCGACCTGCTGCTGCGGCTCCAGGCCGCCCTAGAGGGCGAGACGCCCATCCGCAGCGTGGAGATGAGCGATGAGGAGGAGCGCATGATCCGCGGCTACCAGTTCCTCACCGCCAAGCCGATGCTGGTGGCGCTGAACGTGGGCGAGGCGGCGATCAGCAGCCCGCCCTCGGTGGCCTACCCCTTCCGCAACAGCGCGGTGGTGGCGCTCTGCGGCAAGATCGAGGCCGAGCTGTCCCAGCTCGATGACGCCGACACGGAGTCATTCATGGCCGACCTCGGCATCAGCGCGCCCGCCCGCGACGTGGTGATCCAGCGCTCCTACGACCTGCTGGGCCTGGTGAGCTTCCTCACCGCCGGCGAGGACGAGGTGCGGGCCTGGCCGATCCGCCGCAACACGCCCGCCGTCGAGG
>JBAXES010000477.1:0-3968 GCA_037140315.1 Chloroflexales bacterium | reverse complement strand
GAGGAGCGTGCTATGCCCCCGACACTCCGCTGGACCCTTCTGGGCATGATCGCCCTGCTGAGCAGCTGCGCGGCCCCCGCGCCGCAGCCTGGGCCGGCGCCCACGGCTGCGTCCGCCGACCGATTCGCCGCCCGGACGATGATCATCGCCGATGTCGCGCCGATCCTGGCCGCCCTGCCGCCCGACCTGGAGACCGTCGACGCCCCGCCCGCCCCCGCCGACCCGGCGGCCCTCGCCGTGTGGGCGCAGCCGGCCGACTACTGGCGTGAGGTCGCGCGGCGGGCAGGCGCCATGGACGGAGAGGATGCGGCGGTCGCCACAGCGACCCGCGCCCTGCTCGACGCCGCCCTGAGCGACGGGCTAGCCCTGGCCGAGCGCGCCCGCGCCCAGGGCCACGCCGTCTCCGACAATGCAGTCTTGGCCGAGATCGCCTGGCGCATGATCGCCCACGCCCACCCGCTGCGGGCCGACGCCGCCCGGGCCGAGGCCGATGTCGGCGCATGGGCCGACTACTGGCGCGGCGCGGCCAGCGCGCCCGGCGTGATCACCGGCAGGCTGCTCGGCGCCGCCGTCGCTGACGCGGTGATCGCAAGACCCACCGCCGCATAGCGCGGATCGCCAACCTTGGCCCGGTCGGTCATGCGCAGAAGGAGGCCGTATGACTCATCGACGTGTGTATTGCTGCGCCCCAGCCACTAGCCTGGCCCTGCTGCTGATCCTGGCGACGCTGGTGGCCCCGCGCCCGACCCCTGGGCACGCGCAAGTGGTCAGCGGCAGCGGATTCGCCAGCGCGGTGCCCTGCCTGAGCGGCACGCCCACCTTCGCCACCACCAGCATGGCCAACACGATCCTCAGCAGCGCGCAGATGGCTGCGCCGTCCAACCCCGCGCTTCTCCAGTTCACCAGCGGCAGCAGCACGTCGCTCGCCCCGATTGGCTCGATGGCCACCGGCGGACAAAACGGCCCGATTGCCAACGGCATGGGCGCGACCTACGGCCTGGCCTACGATGACGGGAGCGTCAGCGGCATCCGCCGCCTGTTCGCCGCCGCCTACGTCAAGCGGAGCGTCTCGCTCGGCGTGGCCGGGCCAGGCGCAATCTATGAGTACCGCTTCGCCACCGGCGCGTGGGGCCTGGCCGCCACGGTGCCAGGGGTGGGCAGCGTCTCGCGCTCAGCCGCCAACACCACCGACGCGGCGATGTCCGACCAGGTGGGGAAGGTGGGCCTGGGCGACCTGGAGGTCTCGCCGGATGGGCGCACCCTCTACGCGATGAACCTCAACGCCCGACAGATCGCGCGCTACGACCTCAGCGGCGGCGGGCTGGTGGCGCAGCCGGCGCTGAGCATCCCCCTCGGGCTGATCAGCGCCGATGCCGCAGTGCAGGCCGACCTACGGCCCTTCGCGATCGGGTTCTGGCCGGCCTATGGCCCGACGGGTGGCGGCCCCCCGGTGCTGATCGTCGGCCTGGTCGACTCGGCCGCGCGCAGCGCCAGCGGGGATGACAGCCGCTGGACATTCCCCAAAGCCTACGTGCTCTACGCGACGCTGGCGGGCAACGGCAGCTGGGGGATCTCGGTGGCGCAGAATCTCGCCACGCCCGGACTCCAGCTCCGCGAGCTGGGCAGCTCCTATCTGCCCGACCCACCCGTGCCTGACACCGCGCAGGTGAGCGGCTGGAACCCCTGGTTCCCCCTGGCGGTTGCCAGCATCTCGCAGATCGCCGGCCAGGGCGTGCGCTTCCCCGAGCCGATGCTCACCGACATCAGCTTCACCCAGGATGGGCAGACGATGTACGTGGGCTTGCGCGACCGCACCGGCGACCAGCTGTTCAGCAAGCGCCCGCCGCCCGGCGAGGCCTCGGTGATGTCGCAGGGCGATGTGCTGACCTACAAGCTGGTCGGCGGGGCCTGGCAAATTCAGGGCAACACCTACGGGGACACCTTCGACGACAACAGCCACGCCTACGCCGGCACGATACCCGCCCACATCGAGAACATGATGGGCGCGGCGAGCGTGAGCATGCGCGGCACGATGTCGAGCGGCGCGACGCCGGGCGGCTTCAGCGAGCAGGTGATGACCACCGCCCTGCTGGGCGCGCAGAGCAGCGGCACCCGGCTCTACGGCTCCGGCGGCGGCGGGGTTATCGCGCAGCAGACCCTGATCCCCTCGACCGCCCCGGCGGGCGGCAAGGCCACGGCGCTGGGCGATGTGGAGTTTCTGTGCAGCTACGCCTTCGTCGGCGGGCGCGTGTGGCAGGACACCGACGGTAACAGCGTGCAGAGCACCGGCGAACCGTCCTTCGGCGGCGTGACCCTAGAGGTCTTCCAGGGCAGCAGCGCGGGTAGCCCGGCCCTGGCGAGCGTCACCACCAGCGCGAATGGGCGCTACCTCTTCGCCGTCCCGCCCAACACCCCGGTCAACATCCGGATTGCATCAGGCAGCCGCGCCAGCTTAGGCGCGCAGGGCTGGAGGATCACCGCCCCGAATATCGGCGGGAGCGATACGGCCGACAGCGACATCAGCCAAACCCTCGGCTACATCGAGATGGCCGGGCAGAGCTACGGCACGGTGGGCGGCGGCCTCACCGGCATCGCCGTACCGACGCTGATGAACCGCAGCGACCAGCGCAATCTAGATATCGGACTGACCAAGGCGCAGGCCGCCAATACAATCGGCGACCGGGTCTGGGACGACACGAACCACGATGGACTCCAGACGGCGGGCGAGCTCGGCCACGCCGGGATCGGGGTCAGGCTCACCCCCGACCCGCAGAACATGGCCGTCCTGCCGGGGATCTACCCACAGAGCGTGGCGACGGACGTGAATGGGCGGTATCTGTTCGTCAATCTGCCGCCGGGCCGCTACCGCGTCACGTTCGGGCCGCCCCCGGCACCCTTCTACGCCACGCTGCGCGATGTGGGCGCGAACGACGCCATCGACAGCGACGCCGACGCCACCACCGGCTACGCCAGCCCGTGGATAACGCTGGGCGCGACCGTGGCCGGCGCGACGAACACCAGCATCGACTTAGGACTCTACGGCGGCACGCCTGACGTGTGGGTGAGCAAGACCGGCCCGCCGCAGATGCTGATCGGCAGCACCTTCGCCTACACCCTGAGCTACGGCAACGCCGGGGCGCTGCCGGCGGCCGGCGTGCAGATCCGCGACCTCCTGCCCGCCGGGTTCAGCTACATCTCGGCCAGCCCCGCGCCGATCAGCGTCAGCGGACAGACGATCACCTGGGGCCTGGGCGCGCTGGCCGCCGGGCAGACCGGCGGCATCTCCCTGATCGTGCGCGCCCCGGCCAGCCTCGGCGCGGCCACCAGCCAGCCGGCGCTCAATACGGCCAGCATCAGCACGGCCACGCCAAACGACCCGCCCGGGAACAACAGCAGCTCCAGCAGCGGCACGGTGGTGCGCCCCGAGGTGGGCATCGCGAAGAACGCGCCGGCCGCCGCCCTGGTGGGCGACGAGCTTAGCTACGCCCTGAGCTACGCCAACACCGGCAGCATCGCCGCCGCGAGCGTGATGATCGCCGACGCCCTGCCGACGGGAGTGACGCTCACCCGCTTTATCCAGAACCCCGGTGCCGCATGCGGCTACACGGCGGCGAGCCGCCAGGTCAGCTGCGCCTTCCCCTCCCTGGCAGTCAACGCGAGCGGCAGCGTGGTATTTGGGGCCAAGGCCGACGTGAGCGCCCCCGCCAGCGTGGCCAACACCGCAACCATCAGCACGGCCACCGCCGGCGACAGCCCGACCGGCAACAGCAGCACCGCGACCACGGCGATCCAGTTTCCCGACCCCGACGTGATGCTCAGCATCAGCCCATCGCCCTTCCCGGTGGGCACCAGCGGCGGTATCGCCGCAGCCTACCACAACACCGGCACGGGCCTGGCCCGCAGCGCGGCGCTCAGCGTGGCCCTGCCCGCTAGTGTGAGCATCGGCGCGCTGCCGGGCGGCTGTACCT
>JBAXES010000476.1:0-3979 GCA_037140315.1 Chloroflexales bacterium | reverse complement strand
CAGCACCCACACCGCGCCCACTCCGCCAGTGCTACGCGGGTGAGTGCCCCCGCATGCCGAGTAGTCGAAGCCGGCAATGCTCACCACCCGCACGTCGCTGGCCACGCTGGGCGGCTTACGCAGCGGCAGGGTCGCCAGCTCATCCGGCCCCACGAAGCGCGCCGCCACCGGGCGATCCTCCCAGATCACGGCGTTCGCCAGATCCTCGGCCGCCCGCGCCTGCCCCGCCGTCAGCTCCGGCGCGTCAAGGTCGATCGTCACCACGCCATCGCCCAGGTGAAACGAACTGGTCGCCAGGCCGCAGGCCGCGGCGAACGCCGCCGTGAGCAGATGCTGGCCGCAGTGCTGCTGCATATGGTCGAGCCGCCTGGCCCAGTCGATGGTGCCAGACACAGCAAGCCCCACCGGCAGCGCCGCCAGATCCTCGGCCCGCGCCAGCCTGTGCCAGACCACGCCGCCCTCCGACTGCACATCGGCCACCGCCAGCCCGCTCAGCGCACCGATATCGGCGGGCTGCCCGCCGCCCTCGGGGTAGAAGGCGCTGCGATCCAGGGCCACCGCCGCCCGCCCGCCGATCTCGCCGTGGGCGAGCACCGTCGCCGTAAACTCGCGCAGGTAGGAGTCGCCGTAGTAGAGCCGCTCGGTACTATCCATTATCTTCCCAAGGGGCGGGCCAGGGACGGCTTTGCCCTCCCTGAAACCCTCCCTTTCTTCCCAAGGGGCGGGCCATGGACGGCTTTGCCCTCCCTGAAACCCTCCCTCTTAGAGAAATACCTTCTCCGGCCGCCAGGCCTCACCCTCGCGCCGCAGCACCGCCAGCAGGACGCCCGCCTCATCGTAGGCGCGGGCGTGCTCGCCGGGCGCGTCATCCAGCGCCACCGGCAGCCCGTTGCGCACCCGGCGCGCGCCCTCGGCGTCCAGCCGCGCCGCCGGCCAGCCCGCCAGGGCCAGCTCGGGCGGGGCCAGCGCCAGCCGACCGGGGTCGGCCTGAAGATCGGCCAGGGCCACGGCGTCGCCGAGCAGAAACGGGCCGACGAAGGTGCGCTGGAGCGCCGCCAGGTGCGCCCCGCAGCCCAGCGCCGCCCCAATGTCGCGGGCCAGGGCGCGGATGTAGGTGCCCTTGCCACACGTCACCGTGATCACCAGCTCATCGGGGCCGCCCAGCTCCCACGTAAGCGAGTCGATCTGCACCGGGCGGGCCTCCAGCTCAACCGTCTTCCCGGCCCGCGCCAGGTCATAGAGCCGCTGGCCCTGGTGGTGAAGGGCCGAGTACATCGGCGGCACCTGCGTGACTGCGCCGCGCAGGGGTGCCACGGCGGCCTCGATCAGCTCAGGCGAAAGCGGCGGCACCGGCGCGGTCGCCACCACCTCGCCCTCAGCGTCATCGGTGCTCGTCGTCACGCCCAGGCGCACCAGGCCGCGGTAGCCCTTGCGCACATCACTCAGGTACTCGATCAGCCGCGTGGCGTGGCCGATGGCCACCGGCAGCACCCCGGTGGCGGCGGGGTCGAGGGTGCCGGCGTGGCCGACCTTCACCCCCCGCCCGGCCAGGCGGCGCACCCGCGCCACCACATCGTGCGAGGTCATCCCGGCCGGTTTGTCAATATTTAGGAATCCGTGCATATAACCCGGTAGGGGCGCAGCGGCGGCGCACCGTTTATAATTACGTTCACTGACATCCATCCCAATGCGCCGCTGCTCCGCCCCAACATCACAGCCCAACCGCCTGCCTCAAAAGCGGCAGCACCGTCGCCTCAGCCTCGTCCAGGCCCATCGGCAGATCGGCCCCGGCGGCCTGGGCGTGGCCGCCGCCGCCCCAGGTGCGCGCGATCTCAGCCACATTGATCCCCGGCACCGAGCGCAGGCTGATCTTCACTGTGCCGTCAGCCCGCTCCTTGAATACGGCCGACACCAGCATCCCGCGCACCCGCTGGATGCGCATGATCGCCTCGTCGGTCGCCTCATCGGCGGCGCCCGCTGCCGCAAGCATAGCCTGCGAGACCCGCGACCAGAGCAGGCCGCCCTCGCGCTGGAGCAGCCCGAGGGCAAGCCCGCTAAGCTGCACCGTCTCGGCGGGCACCGAGAAGTACACCGCATTCACCACCAGGCGCTGGTCGGCCCCGGCGTCAAGCATCTCGGCGGCCGTGCGCAAGGTCTGCGGGGTAGTCGCGCTGGTCTGGAAGCTCTGGGTGTCGGTCGTGGTGCCCAGCAGCATACAGGTGGCCGCCGCCGGCGAGATCGGCAGCCCCATCGCGCGCACCAGGCGGAAGAGCAGGTCGGCGCAAGAGGCAGCGTGCGGCTCGATCAGGTTGAACGTCCCCAAGCCATCGTTCGTCACGTGATGATCGACAATTATCAGCGGGCGCGAGGTCATGGCCGGGCCGTGGTCGCGGTAGATCTGGCCGACCCGCTCCAGCGCGGCGGTGTCCAGCATCCAGATCAGATCGCAGTCGGGCAGCTGGTCGCCGGTCTGGTAGATCGTCACATGCTCGACGCCGGGCAGCACCGCGCTGTAGGCCGGCAGGGTCGATGCGGCGACGGGGATTGGCTCCTTGCCGATCGCATGGAGCACGTGGTAGGCCCCCAGGAGCGAGCCGATCGCGTCGCCGTCGGGGTTGATGTGGGTGAGCAGAAGGATTCGCTGGGCCTGGGACAGCTGCTGGGCGAAGGCGGGGGCAGCAGCGGCAGGGTCGGTGTAGATCATAAGGAACCTCTTGAATGGTGAATGGTGAATGGTGAATGCCGGACATTCACCATTCACCATTCACCATTTGTCCTGAGCAGGCGGTAGACCGTATAGCCCGACCGCTTTTTGATCTCTTTCAGCTTCAGCTGGTTGCGCACGCCGAGGCGCGGGATGAGGTGGTTCAGCCCGCTGACCACGACAAACCAGTACTCGCCGCCGGCCCGCAGCTGCGCGAGCGGGCCGAGGATGAACTCCTGCTCGATCGCCAGGTCGCCGATCTTGGCCGGGATATTTGAGAGGATGAGGTCGTAGGGGCCGGGCGGCACCGACTCGAGGCCCACGCTGCCGAGGGCGCTCGCGTTCGCTGCGCCGTTCAGCGACGCGTTATGTCGAGCGTAGCGCACCGCCAGCAGATCCTTATCGGCCATCACCACCGCAGCGGCGGGGTAGCGCCGGGCCAGGCTGATCCCGATCACGCCGCAGCCGCAGCCGAGGTCGAGGATGCGGGCGGGGGGCGCGGTCGGCTCCAGGCTGCGCAGCAGCAGGTCAGTGCCGTCGTCAACCTCAAACGAGGAGAAGATCGTGTGGCCGATATCGAACTCAAACTGCTGGCCGCGCAGCGAGTACGAGATGCGCTTCTTGTAGTACGCGTCGAGAGCGGTCATCTGTAGCGAGCCGACTATGGGGCGGGCGACATGTCGCCCGCCCCATGATCACTCCTCCTCAAGGTGTGGCGGGTTGGCCTTGCGCTCCTCCTCGACATCGCGCAGCACCTTATCGATACGGATGCTGTAGTCGAGCGAGTTGTCTTGCACGATGTGTAGCTCGGGGATAAAGCGCATATGGCGCATCTCATCGGCCACCCGCCGGCGCAGGAAGCTGCGGGCGCGCATGAGCCCGGCCATGGTGTCAGCCTTCGCCGCATCATCGCCCATCACCGAGATTCGCACCGTGGCGTGCGAGAGATCCGCGCTCACCTCCACGCCCGTCACCGTGGCGAAGCCCACCCGCGGATCTTTGATCTCAGACTGGATCACATCGCCGAGCACCTGCTGGATGCGGTCGGCAACCTGTTGGAGACGCTGTTTTGACATAGGGTAAAAAAGGGAGGGCTTGGGAGGGCTTCGCCCTCCCAAACTCTCCCCCGTAACTACAGGCTCGCCTCAACCCGCTCCTGGCGATAGAATTCCATATTATCGCCTACCTGCACATCGGTGAAGCTCTCGACAACCAGACCACACTCGTAGCCGTTCGTCACCTCGCGGACATCGTCCTTGAAGCGCTTGAGGCTGC
>JBAXES010000475.1:0-3980 GCA_037140315.1 Chloroflexales bacterium | reverse complement strand
CATTCAGCATTCAGCATTCAGCATTCAGCATTCAGCATTCAGCATTCAGCATTCATGTATATCCTGATCACCAACGACGACGGCTATCAGAGCCCGGGCCTGGTCGCCCTGCGCAATGCCCTCGCCCCGATCGGCGAGGTGGCCGTGGTGGCCCCCGACCGTAACTGGAGCGCCGCCGGCCACTACCGCAAGCTCTTTGACCCGCTGCGGGCCTGGGAGGGCGCGCTGATCGACGGCAGCCCGGCCATGCTCTGCGACGGCACCCCCGCCGACTGTGTGGCCATCGCGGTGATGGGCCTGCTGCCGCAGCGGCCCGATCTTGTTGTCTCGGGGATCAATCTGGGGGCCAACCTGGGCAGCGACCTGCTCTACTCCGGCACGGTGGCCGCCGCCATGGAGGGCATGATCTTCGGCCTACCGGCGATCGCTGTCTCGCAGAACAATGGCCACCGCGGCCCGCAGGACTTTCGCGCCGCCGCGGTGGCCGTGGCCCAGATCGTGGACGGGGTGCGCAAGAATGGCCTGCCCGCGGGCGTGCTGCTCAACGTGAATGTGCCGGCCCTGCCGCCCGAGGATGTGCGCGGTATCCAGATCGCCCGCCTCGGCCAGCGCACCTACCGCGATGAGCTGATCGTCCGCCAGGACCCGCGCGGCCGCCCCTACTACTGGATCGGCGGCGCCGAGCCCGAGGATCTGCACGAGGACGGCACCGATGTTGCCGCAATCGCCGCCGGCTACGTCAGCGTCACCCCCGTACATATGGACCTGACGAGCCATCGCTGGCTCGACGAGCTGCGCGGATGGGGGCTGAAGTGAGGGCTGCGCCCTAGCGTTTGCCGTAGGCGATCCCGCTGCGCTGCGATCCGCTGTCGGACTTCGCGCGCAGCAGCAGCTCCTCAGCCACTTCGGTCAGCTCGCGGATGTCGCGGAACGGCCCGTCGGTGCTGGTGAGCACCCCCACCGAGAGCGACATCAGCGGGAAGCGGCGCATCTGGCCGTCGCCGCTGTCCATCTCCAGGCCGCCGCGCTCGCGGTCGTGGTAGTCGTAGTGCAGGGGGATGTCGGCGTCAAAGCGGTCGGCCAGCTCCTGGCTGATCGCGCTGATCCGCTCGGTGCTGGAGATGATCACGAAGTACGGCCCGGCCAGCATCTGCCCCACCATGTCGTCCGGCCCGCCGTGACGACCGACCACATCGCCGATCTGCAGGGCGGTGAACTTCAGCACATTCTCGCCCACCATCACCCCGTAGAACTGGGTGAAGCTCTCGAACCCGTTCACCCGGATGAGCGCCAGCGTCCAGCCTGTGCTCGACAGCAGATCGCGCAGCCGGTCGTTCACCAGCTCGCCGGTGGGCAGGTTGGTCACAGGGTGGAACTGGCCGCGGCGACGCCCCTCGTTGAGCTGGTTGCGCACCACCCAGTAGACCTCCTCGATGTCGAAGGGCTTGCCCAGGAAGTAGTCGGCGCGCACCGTGTTGTGGGCGATCATGCGGTTGTTGCGCTCGGTGAAGGCGGTGAGCACGACGATCGGGATATTCTGGGTGTCGGGTGCGGCCCGCAGGGCTATGCCCACATCGTAGCCGCTGATATCGGGGAGGCGCACATCGAGCAGAATCAGATCTGGCGGGGTGGCGCGGCAGATCTCCAGGGCCTCTTTGCCCCGCCCCGTCGTGCGCACCTGGTAGCCCTTGTTGCCCAGATACGTCTCGAGCACGTGGGATATCGCCGGGTCGTCTTCGACGATGAGGATGGTCTCTTGTTCCGTCATGTGTTCCTCGTGACGTATCTTCCGGTCGCTGTTGGTGCGCGCAGATATGGCTGGTGCGATCATGAAATGCAGCGACCTGAACGACGACCCGCACATTTTTCCAGCGGGTAGCCTGGTGATCAGGCCAGCTCGGCCATCAGCATCGCCAGGGCCTCGGGCGGCGGGCGCAGCTGGTCATCGGGCAGGGCGGCCAGGGGCGTGGCGCAGATATTCATGGCCTCGGCTAGGGTTGGGCGGCCCTCGTCGATATAGAGCAGCCCAGTGATGAACTCGTCACGGGCGCGGGCGCGCTCGATCAGGCCCAGGGCGGCCATGCGGTCGCCCGGGTTGTAGTCCTCATCGAGCTTGCGCAGGCGGATGACCGGCCCGTCGTGCATGCGCACGTCGCGCACCTCGCCCGGCGCGTACTCCACGTGCACCTCATCGAAGCTCGGGATGAAGCTCAGGTCGTGGATCGGCTCCTCGTTGGCCTTGCCGTAGGCGTAGCTCTTGGTCGACTGATCGTGGTTGTTGAAGGTGACGCAGGGGCTGATCACATCGATCACCGCCGTGCCGTGGAAGCTGAAGGCGGCCTTGATCAGCTCGCGCAGCTGCTTGGCGTCGCCGGCGAATGAGCGGGCCACAAAGCCGCACCCGGCGATGATCGCCTCGGCGCAGAGGTCCACCGGCGGCAGCGGGTTGTAGCCGGCGTACTTCAGGCTCGCGCCCATATCGGCCGTGGGCGAGAACTGGCCCTTGGTCAGGCCGTAGACACCGTTGTTCTCGATGATATAGACCATGGGCACGTTGCGGCGCAGCAGGTGCTTGAACTGGCCGAGTCCGATGCTGCCGGTGTCGCCGTCGCCGCTCACGGCGATCGGCAGCAGATCGCGGTTGGCCACGTGGGCCCCCGTCGTCACCGAGGGCATGCGCCCGTGCAGCGAGTTGAATCCGTGGGATCGGCCCAGGAAGTAGGCCGCCGACTTGCTGGAGCAGCCGATGCCGCTCATGCGCACCACCCGCTGCGGCTCCAGCGCGATCTCGAAGGCGGCGGCGATGATCTGGCTGGACACCGAGTCGTGGCCGCAGCCGGCGCAGAGCGTGCTGCTGGCGGCCTTGTAGTCGGCTCTGGTCAGGCCGATGGCGTTGGTGGGCTGGGTGCGTGTGCTCATTTATCGCTCCACGTTGATGGTTAGTACGGCGAAATCCTTTGGCAGCGCGGTGCTGCTGCGGGCCTGGACAACCACGTAGTACTTCGATCCGTCAGGGCTCGCGAACACATAGCGCCCGTCTACCGGGTAGGCCGTCCCGTTGATCGTGAGCACCGGCAGGCTGTGGCGGCCCACCGGCGCGAGGCTCGCGTAGTCGTAGACCAGCATATAGTCGTCGCGCCCCGTGTCGGGCGCGGCGCGGCATCCGGGGGCCTCGCCCTCCGCCCCGCCGGGCAGCGCTAGCACCTTCCCGGTCGCCGCCACGTGGTAGAGGCTGCGAACCCACGGGATGTCGCTCAGGGTGCCCTGGTAGTGCATGTCCTGCGTCCGATCATCCGAGGTGCGAAAGACGTCGCCGCAGGCGGTGAAGAGGCGCTGGTTGTCGGTCGAGAGCCAGAGATCGGGGCCAACATGGTACTGGTTGGCATATGGGAAGGCGGCGCTATACTTCGGGTGAAAGCCGGATACGTCGATCTTCTCTAGGCCGGGCTGGGCGCCGTCGGTGATCCCGTAGAGGCCTCGCCCGTTGGCGAGCAATCGGTAGCGCACGCCGCCTGGCGCGGGAGAGATATCGGCGCTGGTCTCGCTGTTTGTCGCCGCGTCGATCTCGCGTAGCCGCACGCTGCCGTCATTCCGTGAGAAGGCGTAGATCGTCTGTGCCGTCCCGACCGCGATCCCGTCGATACGGCCGCTCACACTGAGCGTCCTGACAAGCTTGCCCTGGTTAAGATCCACATAGGCGATGTGCTGCGCCATCGCGACTGCGGCGAAGGCACCGTCCGGGTTCAGCGCCAGGCCCGTTGGCGTCTCGCTGAGGCCAATCGCCATCGAGTCGCCGTTGACCGGGTCGTAGATATACAGCCGATCTGGGCTGCTTGCGATGAAGGCGATCCGGTCGAGGGCCGGGCTATAGGCCGCGCCCACGACGTGGTATTCGAGCTGGATGAGCATATCGGCGCTGTTGATCGGCGCTCTGTCAGCCGGCGGTCGCGCGCTGCGGCTCGGATCTGCCTGCGCGACCG
>JBAXES010000474.1:0-3988 GCA_037140315.1 Chloroflexales bacterium | reverse complement strand
GCACATGGATCGGCCTCGGCTTCCTGATCACCCTCGTCTACGCCGCGACCCCCGGGGCCGGCAATAGCCCGCGCGTGATCATCCCGGCCCTGCCGGCCCTGGCCGTGCTCTTCGCCGCAGGGATACCACGCCTGCCGCCGCGCCCGCGCCGCCTGATCGGCACCTACCTGATCGCCCTGTTCGCCGCCGTGAACCTTGCGGTGATCGGCTACGATGCCACGCGCTACGGGGCGCCGATCCGCGCGTCCGCGCCGGCCTTCGCCGCCCTGCGCGCCTCTGAGCCCGGCTTCGTCCTCACCCCGCTCTACTGGGAGACGATCCTCTACACGCGCCAGCGCGGCACGTGGTTCGAGGCCGACCCCGCCTTCCAGCGCAATATTATGGGCAGCGCGGCCAACTTCGCCCACTATGTCGAGGCGAACCCCATCCGCTACGTGCTGCTCCCCGACGCCGGCGATGACGCCGCCGCGCCCGAGGTGATCGCCTACCTCAACCGCCACGCCCGCAGCGTCGACTCGGGGCCCATGACGCTGTATGTGCTCAACCCACGCTAATCCAGCCCCAATCGGGCGGCTTCGCCGCCCCCACGTTCTTTTTTTTGTTGAGTTTGGGCGGCGAAGCTGCCCAAACTCAACAAAAAGCTGGGTCTGGGGCGCAGCCCCAGGGAGGTTGCCCGAACCCTGCGGCAGTATACAAGAGGGGTGCCGCACGCGGCTCCCCTCTTGTATACTATCCGTATGGACATCCCGCGCTTCGCCGACCTGCTCGACGGCCGGGTCGGCACGATCACCATCGGCCCCGACGGCGCGCAGCAGATCGACGGCCCGCCCGCCGGGGCGATCCTCTCAGGGTCGTTCAACCCGCTGCACGCGGGGCACCTGGGCATGGCCGCCGCCGCCGCCGCGCTCTGCGGCGCGCCGGTGGCCTTCGAGCTGGCCGTGCGCAACGCCGACAAGGGCGTCCTCTCCGCCGCCGCCGCCGCCCGCCGCGCCGGGCAGTTCGCCGGCAGGGCGGCCCTCGTCCTCTCGGCGGCGCCGCTCTTCGCCCAGAAGGCCGCCCTCTACCCCGGCCGCACCTTCGTGATCGGCTACGACACCGCCGTGCGCCTGCTCGACCCGCGCTACTACGGCGACGGGGCGGCCATGCGCGCCGCCCTCGACCAGCTGCGCGCCGCCGGCTGCCGCTTCCTGGTGGCGGGCCGGCTCACCTGCGGCCGATACCAGACCCTCGCCGACCTCGCGGTCCCCGCCGGCTACGCCGATATCGCCGCACCCATCCCCGAGGGGATGTTCCGCGCCGACATCTCCTCGACCGAGCTGCGCGGCCACGCACCATAAGGGGGTGGGCGCGCGAAGCGCGGCCACCCCCTCACGTCACCGGCAAGTGACACCGCCTACAGCACATAGCCCTTCTTGCGGGCGATCTCCTCTTTGTGCTTGCGGAAGAGGATATCGCGCTCGGTGCCTTTGATCGTGCGGCTATACGAGGCCAGAACCTGCTCGACCTCGGCGTCGATCTCATCCTCGCGCAGCAGGTCCGCCACGATAAAATCGTAGAGGTGCCTGACCCGGGCGGCCCGGCCGACGCCGCGCTTCGCACCAGCGGGCTCCTTATAGGCCAGCAGGCCGCGCTTCTCCAGCTCGTCGTGCAGCCGCTCCGCGATCCGCCGCACCTTGTCTTCGCTCAGCCGCATTGTCGCCTCCCTGTTGGCCAACCGCCCTCCGGCCAGTATACCACCCCGTTGACAGGCGCGGCGCTTCGCGTATGATAAACCTCGCGCCGCACGTACCCAAGGAGTCCTGCATGCCCCAGATCAGCGCCGACCGGGTCGCCGAGATCCGCCAGATCGTCGCCCGCGCCCAGGACAGCATCGCCCGCGCCATCGTCGGCAAGGGGCAGATCATCGAGCTGCTGCTGGTGGCGCTGCTCTGCGAGGGCCACGTGCTGCTGGAGGACGTGCCCGGCACCGGCAAGACCACCCTCGCCCGCGCCCTGGCCGCCTCGCTCGGCTGCAGCTTCCAGCGCATCCAGTTCACCCCCGACCTGCTGCCCTCCGACGTGACCGGGCTCTCGTTCTTCAACCAGAAGCTCGGCGAGTTCCAGTTCCGCCAGGGGCCGGTCTTCGCCCAGATCGTGCTCACCGACGAGATCAACCGGGCCACCCCGCGCACCCAGAGCGCCCTGCTAGAGGCGATGCAGGAGCGCACGGTGACGATCGACGGCGAGACGCGCCGGCTGCCCCGGCCCTTCCTGGTGATCGCCACCCAGAACCCGATCGAGCTGGAGGGCACCTTCCCGCTGCCCGAGGCCCAGCTCGACCGCTTCCTCATCCGGCTGAGCATGGGCTACCCCTCGGCTGCGGAGGAGGAGCAGATCCTGACCCGCTACCAGCGCGGCAGCCCCCTGGAGTCGCTGGTGCCGGTGCTGAGCGACGCCGAGGTGCGCCAGATCCAGGCCGAGCTGCGCGACGTCGGCGTCTCCGCCGTCGTGCGGCGCTACCTGGTAGATCTGGTGCGGGCCACCCGCGAGCACCCCGACGTGGAGCTCGGGGCCAGCCCGCGCGGCTCGCTGGCGCTCTACCAGGCGGCGCAGGCCCGCGCGGCGCTCAACGGGCGGGCCTTTGTGCTGCCCGATGATGTCAAGGCCCTGGCCGCGCCTGTGCTCAGCCACCGGATGCTGCTCAGCGCCGAGGCTCGGCTGCGCGGACGCCGCACCGGCGATGTGATCGGACAGGTCCTCGGCCGGCTCCCCGTGCCCGTTGAATAGCCTAGAGCTGGCTGAGCCAGCGGCTCAGCCAGCTCAGCCGCTCGCCGTTCACCCGATAGCAGACCGCCGCGCCGTCGCCATAGGCGTCCAGCAGGCCGACCGCGCGCAGCACCCGCAGGTGCTGCGAGATCGTGCTCTGGGCGTGCGGGCCGTCGTCGGGCATATGCAGCAGGATCTCGTTGCCGATGCAGTCGGGGTGACGCTGGATGTAGCGTAGGATCTGGACGCGCGCGGGGTTGCCCAGCGCCTTGCAGACCATCGCGAGGTATTCGTTGTCGGGCTCGGGGTCGGAGCCGGGGCTGGAGTGAGCCGTCTGCATTGTCGGCCTCCTTCGATATTTGGCCTACTGTACGATGTTGTGGCGGCAGATGTCAAGGTCTGCGTGTGCGGCATGTGCCCGCTGGGCACACAAACCCAAATAAAGGGGCGCTGGGGCGCAGCCCCAGGAGTGAGGATGGTATACTACGGGGCATGACGATCACGTTTGAAGACATCCAGCGGCTCCCGACGAGCTACGCTATTGAGCATATCACGATCGCGCCGAACATCGTCCTGGCACCGATGGCCGGGGTGACGGACAGCGTCTTCCGGCGCATGATCCTGCGCATGGGCGGCTGCGGCCTGGTGAGCACCGAGATGACCAACGCCGCCAGCGTGAGCCCGAAGGCGCTCAAGCGCCACCACCTGCTCGACTTCTACCCCGAGGAGCGGCCGCTGACGATGCAGCTCAGCGGGAACGAGCCCGATCTGGTGGCCTTCGCGGCGGCCAGCGTCGAGCAGCTGGGGGCCGACATCATCGACATCAACTGCGGCTGCCCCTCGCCGAAGGTCACCGGCGGCGGCCACGGCTCGGCCCTGCTCAAAGACCTGCCCAAGCTCGGCCAGCTGCTGCGCGCGGTGCGGGCCGCCGTGAAGGTGCCGGTGACGCTGAAGTTCCGCGCCGGGTGGGACGACGCGCGCCTGAACTATCTGGAGACGGCCAAGATCGCCGAGGACGCCGGGATCGCCGCCCTGGCCCTGCACCCGCGCACCAAGGAGCAGGCCTACAAGGGCCAGGCCAACTGGGGCCGCGTGGCCGAGGTGAAGCGCCACGTGGGCATCCCGGTGGTCGGTAGCGGGGATGTGACCGACGCGATGGACGCCCTGGCCCGCCTGCGCGACAGCGGCGCCGACGGGGTGATGATCGGGCGCGGGGCGATGGAGAACCCCTGGATCTTCGTGC
>JBAXES010000473.1:0-3993 GCA_037140315.1 Chloroflexales bacterium | reverse complement strand
CATCTACCTGGCAACCTACGCCTCCGGCGTGGTCGAGCTCTCGCCCACCGGCGTCGAGATCGCGCGGGGCGGCGGCACCGCCGCGCCGGGCAACGCCCCCAGCGCCGGCGAGTTCAGCCTGCCCAACGGCATCGCCGCCGCCCCCGGCGGGGTTATCTGGGTGAGCGACAACAGCGGCGAGTACAGCGCCGTCACCGCCCTGCGCCTGAGCGCTCGGCCGGCGGTCGCCGACGCGACCCCGGGGGCCACCGCGGCCCCGGTGCCCGAGGACGCCCTGCTGCACCAGTGGGCCGACTCGGCCACTGCGAGCAGCTTCTACGCGCCCGACTACGACCCGGCGGGCGCCACGGGCCCGCCCAATGTCGCCGGCTGCCAAGACAGCACCGACGCCTGGGCCTCGGCCGACCCCAGCGGCCTGGATCGCCTGGACCTGAAGTTTAAGACGCCGGTCTTCGCCACCAGGCTGACGATCTATCAGAACCACCAGCCCGGCTACATCAGCCAGGTGGAGCTGGTCGATGAGCGCGGCGAGGTCATCCCGGTCTACACCGGCACGCCGGCCCTGAGCGACATCTGCCCGCTGGCCCTGCCGATCAGCTTCGATCAGACGCTCAGCCGAATCGTGTCCGTGCGGGTCACGGTAGACCAGCGCGGCGGGGCGAACTGGAGCGAGGTAGACGCAGTGGAGCTGATAGGAGTCCCATGACCAACGCCAGCGAGGCGCCTGCCGCCCGCCCGCCGCTGCTGCGGCGAATCCTGACCCACTGGGTCGTGCGCCTGATCCTGACGACGGCGCTCTTCACCGTGCTGACTGCCCTGCTCGGCCTGGCGCTCGCCCTGCTGCGCGTGCCGCCCACGCTGCTGGTGCAGGAGCTTGGCGGCGCGGCGGGCGTCCTCGTCGCCATCGCCGTGATCACCCTGCTGGTGGAGCGGCGGCCGCTGGCCGAGGTCGGCCTGGGGCTGCGCGGGCTGCCGCCACAGTGGGCGCGCGGATTCGCCCTGGGCGCGGGCTACATGCTGGCCTGCGTGGCCACCCTGGCCCTGCTCGGCGGCTACCGGGTGGCGGGGGCGAGCTTCGCCCTCGGGCCGCTGCTGCTGGCCCTGCTGCTCCAGGTTGCCGTGGGGCTGTTCGAGGAGGGGCTCTTTCGCGGCGTGCTCTTCCGGCTGCTCGAGGAGGGGCTCGGCTCGTGGGCGGCCCTCGCTATCACCGCGGTCATCTTCGGCGCGGCCCACCTGAGCAACCCTGGGGGCACCCTCTGGGGCGCGGCGGCGATCACGATCGAGGCCGGCGTCGTCCTCGGGGCCGCCTACATGGCCACGCGCAGCCTGTGGTTTGTGTCCGGGCTGCACACGGCCTGGAACTTTCTCCAGGGGCCGATCTTCGGCTTCAACATCTCGGGCTCAAACATCGTGACCGAGAGCCTGCTGAGGCCATCGATCCAGGGGCCGGAGCTGCTCACCGGCGGGGCCTTCGGCATCGAGGCCAGCCTGATCGCGGTGGCGGTCGGCCTGGCCCTCGGGGTCTGGTTTGTGGCGCGGGTGGCGCGCGGCGGGATGACGCTGCGACCGCTGCTCTGGCGCGGCGGGATCAACCGGCCGAGGTGATGCGGGCTCAGGACTGGCCCCCCTTGCCGCGCCGGCGGATCTCGTACTGCACCGGCTTGAGCAGGCGCACGGAGAGCACCAGGAAGAGCGCGCTGGCCAGGAAGGCCAGGAAGAGATAGACCAGCCAGGGCGAGGGCACCCAGACCTTGCCGACATCTGCGGCGGGGATCGAGAAGAAGAGCGGGCTCTCGCCGCTGGTCATGGCGGCCTCGGTGATGCCCAGGGCGATGAAGGGGTGTGCGCTGAGCAGCAGCCCCATCGTGTAGATGTAGAGCACCCCCGGCGTGCCGTTGAACGCGCCGCCGATCATCGAGCTGACCACGAAGATGAAGGGGATGAAGAGCAGCATGAAGATCACGCTGCCCAGAGCCATCACCGTGGCCGCCAGGGTGGTGCGCATGACCGTAGACCAGAACACCCCGATGGTGGCGTAGCAGATCGCCGTGGCGGCCAGGCCGGCCACGCCGATCATCAGCTCGGCGCCGCTGACCCCGCCGAAGAGGAAGGCCAGGCCGGCCATCGGCAGCGCCGCGAAGATCAGCAGCATGGCAAAGGCCAGGGCCGAGGCCAGCTTGCCGAGGACGATCTGGAGCGGCGAGAGCAGCGTGGTGATCAGCAGATCGTAGCTCTGGCGCTCCCTCTCGCCCGAGATCGCGCCGGCGGTGAGGGCCGGGGTGATCACGCAGACCTGCACGAGCGTGGCGGCCATCACCGTGATGAAGATCGCCTTGCCGATGCCCCGGCCCGCCTCCACATCGTGTGCCCCGTTCTCGAAGGAGCTGGCGCTGGCCGCGTACACCAGGAAGGTGATCAGGCCGGTGATCGACAGGTAGACGATCAGGGTGGTCATCGCGCGCCAGCCGCGGATGCGGCCGCGCAGCTCGCGGGTGAGCACCGGGTTTGCCAGCAGGTTCATGGCTGCGCTCCTCTTTTTTAAATGCTGAGTGTTGAATGGCCACCAAACATTCAGCATTCCGTCTTCACAATTCAGCATTCACAATTCAACATTCAACATTCTCAGCGCCCAGTAGGCGGCCATACCCGCCACGATCGTGGCCAGGGTGTTGCCGGTGCGCCAGGCCACCAGGGCGCCCACGACCCCGGCGGCCAGGGGCGCGCCGGCCATCAGCTGCGGCGCGTCGCCCGAGGTGACGGCCAGGGGCCGCAGGGCCAGGGCGGTGAACACAGCCACCGGCACGTAGCCCAGCCAGCGCCCCAGCCAGCCCGGCATCTCGCCGCGCATGGCCAGCAGCGGGATGGCGCGCACGGCCAGGGTGACCAGGGCCATGCCCAGGATGGTCAGCCAGATTATCACTGGGTGTGCTCCCGGCGCAGCCAGAGGGCGCCCACCGCGCTGGCGGCCACCCCGGCCAGCAGAATGTACCAGCTCCCCGGCAGCCAGAGGGCGCCCGCCAGGGTCAGGGCCGCCGCCGCCGCCGCCACGACCTGGCTGTCGCGGCGGCGCAGCAGCGGCACCAGCAGGCCCACGAAGGTGAGCGGGAAGACCAGATCCAGCCCGTAGGCCGCCGGGTCGGGCAGCGCCCGGCCGAGCAGCACGCCGGCCAGTGTGCTGCACTGCCAGACGACGTACATGCTGATGTTGGCCCCGAACTGGAAGGCGGCGCTGCCCCGGCCGGAGAGGAACTGGCGCACCCCGATGGCGTAGGACTCATCGGTGAGCTGGGCGGCCAGGCCGAGGCGCGCCCAGCCCCCCTCGCGGCGCAGGTGGGGCGCCAGCGAGGCGGCCAGCAGCAGGTGGCGCGCGTTGACGATCAGGGTGGTGACGACGATAGCAGTCGGCGCGGCGGCAGCGGCGAACATGCCCACCGCCGTGAACTGCGAGGCCCCGGCGAAGACTAGCAGCGACATCGCCATTGTCTGGGCCGGGCTGAGCCCGGCGGCCAGGGCGCTCACCGCGTAGATCACGCCGAAGGGCGCGGCCCCCAGCCACAGCGGGGCGAGGGCCAGGAACCCGGCTCGCACGTGCGCCCAGCGGCGCGGCGCGGGCGTGGTGATCGGAATCTCTGTCATATGCCGCCTATGGTATGATCAGCTCGGCCAAGCGTCGAGGGACAATCGACCGACCCTTGGCGCGACAAACGGGCGTGGTCAGGGCAACAGCGCTAAAGGATATCATATGACCGACCAGACAATCACCCTCTCGCGGCGCTGCGAGGAGTCGGCCCGCGCGGCGGCCGCCCGCGGGCGCGAGGTGGTCCGCTTCGGCCCCTTCGAGGCCCTGATCGACCTGGGCACCGACCTGATCTGGCTGAACTACGCCGTGCCGGCGGAGCCCGTGGGCGACCCGGGCGCCGCCCGCGCCGCCCTTGAGGATCTGAAGGCCCACTTCCGCTCGCGCGGGCGGCGGCCCCGCTTCGAGTTCAACGC
>JBAXES010000472.1:0-4002 GCA_037140315.1 Chloroflexales bacterium | reverse complement strand
GGCTCACACTCACGGGCGGGGCGCCACGCGAGCGGCGCGGCGACGGCCTGGCCGGCAAGACCTTCGTGCTCACCGGGACGCTGCCCACGCTCAGCCGCGAGCAGGCCGGCGAGCTGATCGCCGCCCACGGCGGCAAGGTGAGCGAGAGCGTGAGCAAGAAGACCAGCTACGTGGTGGCCGGGGCCAGCGTCGGCAGCAAGCTGGCCAAGGCCACGCAGCTCGGCGTGCCGGTGCTGGATGAGGCCGGGCTGCTGGCGCTGACTGCGGGTCAAATGTAGGGTTCCGCCCTAAAAATCTCTAGACACGGTGAGGGTGTGGCAGAGCGAAGCTCTGCCACACCCTCACCGTGTATTATGCCCGATCCATCCGGGCGACCCACTTCTGCGGCTCGCGGATCTCCTCCATCGTCGGCAGGTGCTCGACGCGCTCCCAGACGCGGGCGGCGAAGGCGATGCCGCGGGCGTCCACCACCGCGTTGACAAACGCCTCGCCCTGCTGGTACTGGGCCAGCTTCAGGTCCATGCCGGTGATCCGGTTGAAGAGCTGCTCGACCAGGGTGCGCGTCTGCTGGCGCTGGGCCATGCGGTGCTCGATGTCGTCGAAGCTGGGCAGCATCTGGCGGCCCACGACATTCATCACGTGGTTGCCGTAGCCCTCGACCAGCGACATCAGGGCCTGGAGCTTGTCGAAGATCACCCGCTGCTGTGGCGTCTGCACCGCCTCGATCCAGTGGGTGCCCGTGCCCACGCTCTGGGCCACCCGCCCGGCCAGCTGGATGAGGCCGCTGCCCAGGCTCTCCAGCTGGGTGGTGAGCTCGTCGAAGTACTGCTGGAGCAGGTTGTTGAAGTGGGCGCGCACCCACGGGTAGGCCTCAAACTCGAAGGCGTGGGTCGTCTCGTGCAGGGCGATCCAGAGCCGGTAGTCCTCGTCGTTCAGGCCGAGGCCGGACTGCACCCGGCTGATGTTCGACTCGACATAGTAGAGGGCGCCGCCGGCCTCCGGGTTGGGCGAGAGCAGGCTGAGGTCGTACTGGCCGAGCACGCGGCGGGCCAGGAAGCCGAGCAGCGCGCCGATCTGGGTCCCGAGGATCTTGCTGTTCAGGCCGCCGAGCAGCACGGCCGTGGCGCCGCTGGCCCCGCCGTTGCGCTCGTAGATCTCCTCGATCGGGCCGAAGAGCTGCTCGAAGGAGACGAAGTTGGCATCTAGCCACTCGCGTCGGTCGAACACATAGACCCGGCTGATCGGCGCGGGTAGCTGCACGCCCAGGTAGTCGGCGATCAGCGGCTCGCTCTGCTTGACCAGGCGCACGTACTGCTCGCGGCGGAAGGCCCGGTCGGCGATCGGGGCCTGCTCCCACTGCGAGACGCGCATGGCCACGCTGCGGGCCTGGCCCCAGTCGATCATGCGGGTGGGCGTCTTGGCCCCGCTGCGGGCGCGGGCCTCAATATAGTAGCGCGCGGCGGCCCCGGCCACGACCCCCAGCAGGAGGACGGTGCCAAGCCGGCGGATCTCGTTCTCTGGCTTCGCCACTGGCGTATCCTTTCTCAGCGGTTAAAAAAGCGTCAGGGGGAGTGTATCACGCTCCGGCGGGGCTTGTCCAGGCGAGCGCGGCCGCCTTGCCGCGTAGAGCTGGCCGTGGCACCATGCGGAGACGAAGCCGTAGCAGCGCGGCGAGCAGCGGCGCAACAAATCCGGCACTCCCGCCGTCATACCGGCAGACGTGAGATGCCGGCGGCCACGTGGCGGCCGGGGACGCGAGGGAGGACACGAACCATGAATGGCACCAAGCGCATCACCCGCAGCCAGATCGACCGCCTGCTCGGCGGCGTCGCCGGCGGCCTGGCGAGCTACTTCGGGATCGACCCGCTGATCATCCGGATCGGCTTTATCGCCCTGACCGCGCTGAACGGATTTGGCGCGATCCTCTACCTGGCCCTCTGGGTGCTCGTGCCCAACGAGGACAGCGCGACGGACGCCCGCGGCAATGTGCAGGTGGCGATTAGCGAGATGCAGGCCGCCGTCGAGCAGCTGGTGGCCCGCGTGCAGGCCGCCTTCCATCGGTAGCACGGGCCTGAGCGAGCGGTGTTGGTGGCGGGCGGATTCGCCGCCCGCCAGCAGTGAACAAGGAGGTTCGGGCAGCGCCCGGACCTCCTTGTTTGACCAAACAGCCGGCTTCAAGTATGCTTGGCCTGCTATGAAGTCGCCCCACCCGACCCTGCTGTCGCTCGCTCTGGCCGTCGCGCTGGCGGCCTGTGCCGCGCCGCCCCCTGCGCCTACGCCAACCCTGCGGGCCTCGCCCGTGGCGAGCGCCACGTCCTCGGCCTCTCCTGCGCCAGATCCGCCCACCACTGCGCCAGCGCCTACCGCCAGCGCCGCGCCAACTGCCTCGCCATCGCCGCGCGACCCGCTCTTCGACCCGCGCCGCATCAGTTACGACTACGGCTTCACCGGGCCGGAGATCCAGGCGTTCCTCGAACGACACGGCAGCGCCCTGGCCCCCGTGCGCTTCCAGGTTGGCGGCCGCTCGCAGAGCTTCACCGATGTGCTGGTGGGACTCTCTAGCCTCTACAGCATCAACCCGAAGCTGCTCCTGGCCCTGATGGAGCTGCACGCCGGCCTGGTCAGCTCGGGCGGCTCCGGCAGCTTCCCCATCGCGATGGGCTACCAGGGCGACGGCGGCGGTCGGCGCGGGCTCTACGAGCAGCTCCACTGGGGCGCCCGTGAGCTGCGCTACGCCGTGCGCGACTACGCCCTGCGCGCACCGACCGACCCGCCGCCGCCCCTGGCCTTCGCCGGCGGCGCGCGCCAGCCGGTGAGCACCGACATCTCCTTCAGCCGCTACGTGCTGTCCCGCGTCCTGGCCCCCACCACCGGCCCCGGCGGACTCGGCGCGCGCCTCGACGGCCTCGTGAGCGTCTACACGCGCCTCTTTGGCGACCCGCGCGACCCGCCGACCGACTGGCCCGCCCCGGCGGAGCCCTTCCTCACCCGGCCCATGGCCGATACTGTGCCGATCTCCTCGTTCTTCGACCACGACGCGCCCTTCCTGCGCCAGAATGGCTCGCTGGAGACCTACTGGGGCCGCCGGGAGACCGACGCCGCATTCGCCTACGACGGCCACACCGGCTGGGACTACGCCATGGGGCCGCCCGACAAGGTGTTCGCCGCCGCCAGGGGCACGGTGATCTTCGCCGGCAACTCCGACGACGGCTGCGCCACCCCGGCCCACGCCGTGATCATCGACCACGGCAACGGCTACCGCAGCCTCTACTGGCACCTCTCCCAGATCAGCGTGGAGGCCGGGCAGCCGGTGGCGGCGGGCGATCAGGTCGGCGTCGCCGGGGAGAGCGGCTGCGCCAACGGCGCGCACCTGCACTTCCAGGTGCAGTACCTCGGTCGCGACGTTGACCCCTATGGCTGGTGTGGCGCCGCCCCCGACCCGTGGGCGCAGAGTCCGGCGGGGCAGGTGAGCGTCTGGCTCTGGGCCGATATGCCCTCGCCCTGCGGCCCGCCGCCCCCCGGCGTTGTGGTGGTGGACGATGGCGGCCCCGGATTCAGCAGCAGCGGCGACTGGAAGCTGAGCGACGTGGGCTACGGCGGCGGCTCGCGCTACGCGGCCAGCAGCTTCCCCGGCAGCGCGGCCCAGCCCTGGCGGGCGGCCTCCCTCGAACCGCCATCCCTGGCCGTCTGGCGCCCGCAGCTGCCCGCCGCCGGGCGCTACCGCGTGCTGGCCTACATCCCCTACGCGCTCAACGGCCTAGAAGAGTCGCGCGAGCTGCGCTACCTCATTCGCCACAGCGGCGGCGAGAGCGCGGCCACCGTGAACGCTGAGGATGCGCGCAACTGGTGGGCCGACCTGGGCACCTATGACTTCAGCCCCGACGACGCCCTGGTGCTCGGCGGCACCCTGGCGGGCGATCAGCGCCGGGGTGTGTGGATCGACGCCGTCGCGTTTGTGCCGGTGCGGTAGGGACGCATGCCCTCAAAATAATACATATAGGT
>JBAXES010000471.1:0-4003 GCA_037140315.1 Chloroflexales bacterium | reverse complement strand
GCGACGGCCTGGTTCTCGATGGCGACGAACGCGTGGCTGCGCCGCGCCGTCGGCGGCTGATCCGCAGCTGCGAAGAGCGAAACGCGCATAGCGATCCTCCTTACGTCAAGCGATGGTGCGCGAGATGTCCTATAAACTTAACATACACGATTATAATAGTCAAGATACGCACATGCAGATGATCGCGCGCAGCTTCCTCCTTGCGCGCCTACGCTCCCACGTCAAGATCGCTCAAGTGGAATACTTGACAATTTGGATCATATATATTAAGTTTATCCTCATCGCCCAAGCGCCTATCGCAACGAGGAACCTCCCCATGACCATCGCCACGACCTACGCCACCTTGCCCGTGCTCGACCTCGCCCGTCTGGAGGCCCCGCTCGAGGAGCGCGCCGCCTTCCTGGACGAACTGCGCCGCACCGCCCATGACCTGGGCTTTTTCTACCTGACCGGCCACGGCGTCGATCCCGCGCTCATCCGCGATGTGCTCAGCCTGTCCCGGCGTTTCTTCGCGCTGCCCGAGGCGGACAAGCAGGCGATCGCGATGGTCAACTCGCCCCACTTCCGCGGCTACAACCACACCGGCCAGGAGTACACCCGTGGCGAGCGCGACTGGCGCGAGCAGGTGGATATCGGCGCCGAGCGCGAGCCGCTGCCGCTGGACGCCGACTCGCCGCCCTGGGCCAGGCTCCAGGGGCCAAACCAGTGGCCCGCCGCCCTGCCCGAGCTGCGCGAGACGATCCTGCGCTACCAAACCGCCGTCACCGAGCTGGCCACCCGCATCGTGCGCAGCTTCGCCGCCGCCCTGGGCCAGCCCGAGGATGTCTTTGCGCCGATCTACACCCCCGCGCCCAACCAGCTGCTCAAGCTCATCCGCTACCCCGGCCGCGACGCCACCGAGAGCGACCAGGGCGTCGGCGCGCATAAGGACGGCGGCTTCGTCACGGTGCTGCTCCAGGATGTCGTGCCGGGTCTGGAGGTCGAGCGTGACGACACCTGGATCAGTGCCCCGCCCATCCCCGGCACCTTTGTGATCAACATCGGCGAAGTGCTGGAGCTGGCCTCCAACGGCTACCTGCGGGCCAACGTGCACCGGGTGGTGACGCCGCCCGCCGGCACCGACCGGCTCTCGGTGGCCTTCTTCTTCGGCGCGCGGCTCGACGCCACCGTGCCCGTGCTGGATTTGCCGGCCGAGTTCGCCGCCGGCGTGCGTGGCGTCACCGCCGACCCGCGCAACCCGCTCTTCCGCGAAGTAGGCAAGAACCACCTGAAGAGCCGGCTGCGCTCGCACCCCGATGTGGCCCAGCGCCACCACGCCGACCTACTGACGTCCGAGGCGTTCGCCGCCGTGGTTGCTCCATCGGCCTGAACGCGCACAGACCAACGAGGCCGCGATGAACCCAACCAGTGCTTATCAGCGCCAGCCATCCAGCGCGCCCGCGCTCCCAGGGCCAATCATTGAGGCGGACTGGCTCGCCACCCAGCAGCGCGCCAGCGCAGCCATACGCATCGTCGATCTGCGCGACCGGCAGAGCTACGACGAGGGCCACCTGCCCGGCGCGGCC
The DNA here is from genome assembly GCA_037140315.1 of Chloroflexales bacterium. GTDB lineage: Bacteria > Chloroflexota > Chloroflexia > Chloroflexales > Chloroflexaceae > Oscillochloris. Next base: position 2,438 of record JBAXES010000471.1, on the reverse strand, counting down.
TGGCTGGATCGCACCGCGCTGAGCTCCACCCGACCCGACCACTCGGTGACGCTGGTGCCAGCGGAGATCTTCACGAGACTGATGGGCTGGCTGGGCATCACCACCGGCATGCCGGTGGTGGCCTACGATGATGTGTGGGGCATGCATGCGGCGCGGCTGGTCTGGGCGCTGCGGCGCTACGGCCACCCGCAGGCCGCCGTGCTGAGCGGCGGCATCGAGAGCTGGCTTCAGGCAGGGCGCACGCTCATCTGCGGGGCGCTGCTGGCCTACCCGCAGCCCTTCGTCGTGGCCGCCGATGGGTCGCAGCGGGCGGATATGGTCTGGCTGGCGGCGCACCAGGGCGACCGCCAGCTGCTCCTGCTCGATGTGCGCGGGGCGCACGAGTACGCCGCCGGGCACCTGCCGGGCGCGCGACACTGGGAGTGGAGTACGGCGACACCGGTCGGCAGCTGGGCGATGCGGCGCCCCGTCGATGAGCTGCGGGCCGAGCTGCAGGCGGCGGGAATTACCCCCGAGCGCCGGATCGTCACCTACTGCAGCTCGGGCAGCCGCGCAGCCCACACCTACCTGCTGCTGCGCAGCCTGGGCTACCCCGAGGTGCGCGTCCTCGATGACGCCTGGCGGGCCAGGCTGTGGGAGCGCAGGACGCCATGATCAGCTACCTCCTGCGGCGTGCGCTCGGGATCATCCCGACCCTGCTGGTGATGAGCCTGATCACCTTTGTGACCATGCACGCCATCCCCGGCAGCCCCTTCGACCCGGCGGCCATGGGTGGCAACGACATCCCTCCCGAGGTGATCGCCCAGATCGAGGCCCGCTACGGTCTCAACCAACCGCTGCCCGCGCAGTACCTGCACTTCCTAGGCAGCCTGCTGCACGGCGACTTCGGCGAGTCCTTCGCCTACAAGTCGCGCACGGTCAACGAGCTGCTCGGCGACACCTTCCCGGTCTCGCTCCAGCTCGGGCTGATGGCCTTCCTGTTCGCCCTCGGCCTGGGCGTGCCGCTGGGGGTGCTCGCCGCCGCCCGCCACAACAGCCCGCTCGACCGGCTGGTCTCGCTGCTTTCGATGCTCGGGATCGCCCTGCCGAACTTTGTGATCAGCGTGATCTTGATCTTGATCTTCTCGCTGCTGCTGCGCCTGCTGCCGGCGGCCAGCGTGCACTGGGAGCAGCCGCAGACCTGGGTGCTGCCCACCGTGGCCCTCGGCCTCGGCCCGCTGGCGATCTTCGCCCGCTACACCCGCGCGGGCATGCTCGACGAGCTGGCCAGCGACTATGTGCGCACCGCGCGGGCCAAGGGCCTCAGCGAGCGGGCCATCCTCTACGGCCACGTGCTCAAGGCCGCGCTGCTGCCGGTGGTCACCGTGGCCGGGCCGATCCTGGCGGCGGTCGGCACCGGCTCGTTTCTGGTCGAGACGATCTTCAGCGTGCCAGGGATGGGCCGCTTCTTTGTCACCAGCATCTTCTCCAAGGACTACCCGGTGATGATGGCCCTGGTGGTGATCTACGGCAGCTTCCTGGCCCTGGCCAACCTGGCGGTCGATCTGTGCTATGGCCTGCTCGATCCGCGCACGCGGGTCGCGGGCGCGAAGGGGTAAGGTGATGAGCATTGAACGCGAGGCCCAGCTTGGCGGGATCGATCTGGAGCGGACGGTGACCGCGCGGCCGGCGGCACTGCCGCGCACGCGCACGCCGGCCGTGCGCAGCATCTGGGGCGATGTCTGGCGACGCCTGCGGGCCAACCATCTCGCCATGGTCAGCGGGGCCTTTGTGCTGCTGATCATCATCCTGGCCCTGGCCGCGCCGCTGGTCGCCCCCAAGGGCTATATGGCCCAGGACTACACGCACCTGCGCGCCAGGCCAAGCGCCGAGTCCTGGCTGGGCACCGACACCGCTGGGCGCGACCTCTGGGCGCGGATCGTCTATGGTGGGCGGGTCTCGCTTGGCGAGCCGGCCTACAGCCTGATCTCGCAGGACCAGCCCTACGCGATCGACCCGAAGGCCTACCCGGAGTTCGCCAGCGCCTACACGTTCGACCCCGAGCTGGCCAAGAGCAAGCTGAAGGGCACGCCCTACGAGGGCGGCAAGAACTGGCCCGAGGTGACGCTGACGCTGCGCCCGGTCGGGCCGACCGGCAAGCTGGTGGGCGAGGTGATCCAGCAGCAGCTGGCCCAGAACCTGGGCTTCAACATTAAGGTCGAGGCCCCCGAGGACAGCCGGGTCTTCATCACGAACGTGTTTGGCGGGAACTATCAGTTCATCTTCTACATCTGGTACACCGACTACCCGGACCCGAGCAACCACTACAACGCGGTCTACTACGGCCCGCCGGCTAAGCGCCGCTTCGCCTGGAAGAGCGCAGAGTTCGACAAGCTGGTGGAGGCGGCGGCGGGCGAGCAGGACAAAAAGAAGCGCGCCGACCTGTACATCCAGGCCGA
>JBAXES010000470.1:0-4007 GCA_037140315.1 Chloroflexales bacterium | reverse complement strand
CGCCGGCGTCGAGGCCGTAGCCCACCTTGCGGCTGCTGGCGATGTCGGCGATCCGCTCGACGAACTCCTGGCGGGCCGAGCCGATGGTCACGGCCACCGAGGCGGCCAGGCAGCGCTGCCCGGCGCAGCCGAAGGCCGAGTCGGCCAGGATCTTGGCGGTCATGTCCATGTCGGCGTCGGGCATGATCACCACCGGGTTCTTGGCCCCGCCCTGGCACTGGGCGCGCTTGCCGTTGGCCGTGGCCCGGCTGTAAATGTACTTGGCCACCGGGGTGCTGCCCACGAAGCTCACGGCGCGGATGGCCGGGTGGTCGAGGATGGCGTCCACCGCCGCCTTGTCGCCGTTCACCAGCTGGACGACGCCCTTGGGCAGGCCGACCTGCTCGATCAGGGCGAAGAGCTTCTGGCTGCTCAGCGGCACCCGCTCGGACGGCTTGAGGATAAAGCAGTTGCCGCAGGCGATCGCGTAGGGCAGGTACCAGAGCGGGATCATGAAGGGGAAGTTGAAGGGCGTGATCGCCGCCACCACGCCGACCGGCTGGCGGAACATGTGCTCGTCGATGCCGCGGGCGATGTCCTCGTTGTTGTAGCCCTGGATGAGCGAGGGGATGCCGCCGGCCACCTCCAGGTTCTCGATGCCGCGCTGGATCTCGGCCTTGGACTCGCCGAAGGTCTTGCCGCACTCCTCGGTGATCGTGCGGGCCAGGTCGTCGATGTTGGCCTCGATCAGGGCCTTGAGCCGGAACAGCGGCTGGATGCGCTCGCCGGCGGGGGTCGCGCGCCAGTCGGGGAAGGCGGCCAGGGCGGCCTCGGCGGCGCGGGCCACCTCGGCGGCTGGGCTTAGAGGCACCTCGGCCAGGGTCTGGGCGGTGGCCGGGTTGACCACCGGCAGGGTCGCGGCGTCGGCCTTCTGCCAGGCGCCGTCGATGTAGTTCGCTAGTCGCTGGACTGTGGTCATAGAGACAATCCTTTCCACAAAGAGTGGGGGTGTGGGGGCGGCGAAGCCGACCCCACGTTCTTTTGCTGTTGGTTTTTGGCGGCGAAGCCGCCAAAAACCAACAGCAGGCAGGTTTGGGGCGCAGCCCCAAGAATGTATCAGGTTTATTGAATTTCGTCGATGGCGACGGGGCTCCCCTCGCGCAGGCTGCGGGTGGCGGCTAGGGCGACGCGCAGGCTCTCCAGCGCGTCGCGCACGCCGGGCTCGGGGGTGCGGCCCGCGCGCAGGCAGGCGAAGAAGTGGGCCAGCTCGGCCCGGTAGGCCGCCGCGAAGCGGTCGGGGAAGCTCTGGTAGTGGTCGCCGTGGTAGCCCAGGTCGCGCGAGATGGTCAGGGGCGTCTTCTGCGGGGCCTCGACCACCAGGCGCGCGGCGCTGCCGGCGACCTCGGTGCGGATGTCGTAGCCCCAGGAGGCGCGCCGCCCGCCCTCCACGACGCCGAGCGCCCCGCTGCGGAAGCGCAGCATGGCCACGGCGGTGTCCACGTCGCCGGCCTCGGCGAAGGCCGGGTCGACCAGCGCGGCGCCCCAGGCGCTGACCTCCTCAACCTCGCCCACCAGGAAGCGGGCCATGTCGAAGTCGTGGACGAACATGTCCACGAAGATGCCGCCGCTGGTGGCGATGAAGGCCAGGGGCGGCGGGCTCACGTCGCAGCTCACGGCGCGGAAGCGCTCTACCTTGCCCACCTCGCCGGCGATGATCGCGCGCTTGGCCTCCGCGTAGCCGGGGTCGAAGCGGCGCATAAAGCCGATCATGGCCGGCACGCCGGCCGCCTCCACGGCCTCGGCCACCCGCCGGGTCTCCGCGAGCGTCAGGGCCACCGGCTTCTCGCACCAGACCGGCTTGCCCGCGCGGGCGGCGGCGATGATCAGGTCGGCGTGGGTTGGCGTCGGGGTGCAGATCAGCACCGCGTCCACGTCGGGCGCATCGAAGGCGGCCTGGATGTCGTCGCTGGCCCGCGCCGCGCCGGCCAGGGCCGCGCCGCGCCGCGCCGCCTCGATGCTGGGGTCGGCCACCACCCGCACCTGCGCGCCGGCGATCCCGGCCAAGTTCTCCAGGTGGGTCAGGCCCATGCGGCCCGCGCCCAGGAATGCCACGCTCAGCTTGCTCATACCCTCACCCGATCTCGGCCACGCGCACGGGCCGGCCCTCCGCGTAGCTCAGCTTGGCCGCCAGCCCCGCCGCCAGGGCCGCCCGCCCGTCGTGGCCGGTCACCGCCACCGGCTGGCCGGTGGCCACCGCCGCGACGAACGCCTCGATCTCGGCGGCGAAGGCCGCGACGTAGCGGTCCATAAAGAAGTTCAGCGGCAGGTCGCGGCGCACCGACTCGCCGGTGCTGATCACCGCGCTGTTCGGGTAGTTGTTCTGGGCCTGGATCGACCCCTTGCTGCCGAACACCTCGGCGCGCTGGTCGTAGCCGTACACGGCGCGGCGGCTGTTGTCGATGCTGCCGATCGCCCCGCTCGCGAAGCGCAGCAGGGTCACGTGGGTGTCGATGTCGCCCGCCGCGCCGATCGCCGGGTCGACCATCACCCCGCCCTGGGCGTAGACCGCGACGATCTCGCTGCCGGTCAGGAAGCGGGCCATGTCCCAGTCGTGGATGGTCATGTCGAGGAAGATCCCGCCCGAGGTGCGCACGTACTCGGCCGGCGGCGGCGCGGGGTCGCGGCTGATGATGTGGACGATCTCGACAGTGCCGACCTCGCCGTCGGCCACCGCCCGGCGCAGGCGGGCGAAGTTGGCGTCGAAGCGCCGGTTGAAGCCGATCTGCAGCGTGACCCCGGCCTGCTCGGCGGCCGCCACCGCCGCGTCCGTCTGCGCCAGGCTCAGGGCCACCGGCTTCTCGCAGAAGATGTGCTTGCCGGCGGCGGCGGCGGCGACGATCAGCTCGGCGTGGGTGGGCGTCGGCGTGCAGATCAGCACCGCGTCGATCGCCGGGTCGGCCAGGATGGCCTGCGCGTCGGGGGCGATCGTGCGCACGCGGAACTGCTCGGCCAGGGCCTGCGCCGCCGCCGGGACGGGGTCGGTCACGGCGGCGAGCTCGGCGCCGGGGACGCGGTAGGCGATCGTGGCGGCGTGGACTCGGCCGATCCGACCGGCGCCGATCAGCCCGATCTGGAGGCTACGGCTCATAGGATGTTCCTTTTTCAGATTTCAGATCTCAGATCTCAGAAGGCCCTCACCCCTGGCCCCTCTCCCGCTGCGGCAGGAGAGGGGAGATTCGATGCAAGGTGGTGCGGCAAATATCAAACGCTTTGTTCTCTTCAGCAATAGGTTCTTTTTCTCACCACAGCGATGAGGCATCCGCCCCTGGCGTTGAAGCGCGTCCCCCTCTCCCACAGCGTGGGAGAGGGGGACAGGGGGTGAGGGCGCGGGTCCTACTTGTAATCCGCCGCGTTGTCCTTGGTGACCAGCTTGGTGCCGGTGTCGATCACCGGGTCGAGCTTCTCGCCCTTGATCAGCTTGAGCAGGCTCTCGACGCCGAACTTGCCGATGTTGGCCGGGGCCTGGGCGATGGTGGCGTTCATCTCGCCCGCCAGGATGGCCGTCGCCGCCTCGGGGGTGGCGTCAAAGCCGACGACCAGGATCTTGCCGGTGAGCTTGGCGTTCTTGATCGCCTGGACGGCCCCGATGGCCATGTTGTCGTTGCTGGCGAAGACGCCCTTGAGGTCGGGGTTCTTGGTGAGGATATCCTCCATGGCGGCCTGGCCCTTGGCGGTGTTCCACTCGCCGGGCACCTCGGCCACGATGGTGAGGCCGCATGCGGTGAAGGCGGACTTAGAGCCGTCGGCGCGGGCCTGGCCGGTGCTCTGGGTGATGATGCCCTGGATGATCGCCACCTTGTCGCCGGGCTTGAGGTTATCGCAGATGTACTTACCGGCCAGCGCGGCCCCGACCTGGTTGTTGGTGCCGATGAAGGTGACGCCCGCGTTCTGGCCTTTGGTGTCGATGAAGACCACCTTGATGCCCGCGTCAATCGCCTTCTTGAGCACCGGCTCCAGGGCGGCCGGGT
>JBAXES010000469.1:0-4018 GCA_037140315.1 Chloroflexales bacterium | reverse complement strand
GATCGCCCAGGGTCAGATCCTCGCAATAGCTCAGCGCGGCCTCCCACGTCATCGTAGAGCCTACCTCGGCTTGCTGCCACATCAGGCCGGTGTTTTGATCGGTCGCGGTGGCATTGCCGTTGTCGGTGAAGTCGCTGGCCACACGCACGGGTACATTGCGCACGCAGCGTGCGTGGAAGCGCTTCACGCCACCGGCGCTCAGGGTCTCATCTTTGGGGTGCGCGCCGATGCCGCCACCCGCGTTGACGACCCAGGCTCTCGTCGAGTCGCCCACCAGTTCCTCTGCGGTCCACCAGTACTGAGCGGCGCTCGCGGTGAAGGCCGGGTTCAGCGCCGGGTTGTGGTCAAGGTCAACCAGGCTGAAGAGGGCGTAGTCGGAAGGTAGCTGCCAGTCGGCGTACGCGCCCAGGGTAAGGTTCTCGCAGTACCTCATGGCGGTGTCAAAGGTCATCTCGCCGCCATCGTTTTGCTGCCAGATCAGCCCGGTCACCTGGTCCGTCACCGTCCCATTGCCATTGTCCGTATACGTCGGCAGGTTGAGCGTGTAGTCAGAGTCTTCACCGACGATGGCGGTGTAATCCGTCACCTGCCCGGTGTCCGGCAGCTTCAGCGACGCGGTGGTGGTGCTCGTGCCCGAGCTGATAAACGGGAGGTAGACCGTCGTGTTTGATAGCGCGGCGATCAGGATCGTCAGGAGCAGAATCGCGCTCAGAGCGATGCTTATGAGATGCGAGAGTTTCATCGGCGGATCATTTCATTTGGGTGTGACCAACGTGGGTGGGAGCGGATCAGGGGAGCGCCGAAGGCGCTCCCCTGATCCGCTCCCAGACCCGATCACCTAAACAAGAAGTCCGTGCTCGGCACGTCGGGGAAGTCAATCGGCTCGGCGTAGAGGAAGGCGGCCTTGGGCGCGAAGTCGCCGAGGGTCTGGTGGCGCAGGTCCTGCAGCTGGGCTTTCTGCGCGTCGGTCAGGCTCTGGCCGACCTGGGCAAAGTTGGTCGCGAAGTGGTAGATGATCGTGCCGTCCAGCGCGCCATACTGCTCCATCAGGCCGAGCACGGTGGCCCGGTCGGCGGTCTCTCCGGCGATGAATGCGCGCAGCTGGCTAGAGATCTGCCTGCGCACCTCCACAATGTCCGTCAGCGCGCTGCGCTGGGTCTCCACCAGCCCGGTGATCAGCGGGGCCTGCGCCGGGGTGAGCGCGGCCACAAAGGCCTTGCCCATATCGGCGGTGATGTTCGTGCCGATGCTGTAGCCGGGGTTGCCGACGGCGGGCGCGTCCTTCATGTAGAAGGAGCCGAAGTAGGTGCCCTGGCGCTCCGGGCAGAAGTAGACATCCGCCTCAACTGAGCCGGCGTACCAACTGAACAGGTCGCCCGCGTAGGTCATCACCGCGATCTTCTCGTCGCGGCTCAGCGGGCGCAGCTCATCCGGCTCGGTCACTGCGGGCCAGGAGGTCATCCCTTTGCCGACCATCGCGTCGAGCGATGCCTTCTGCTCGGCGCTCAGGCCGTGCAGGATGTCGCCCATCACCTGCGCCCGCGCGTAGCTGATCGCGCCGTCGAGGCGGTACAGCTCCGCCGAGAAGCTCTTGACCGCATCCTCGCTCAGCCCGCTCGTGCCGGCGGGCAGGTCGCCGGCGAGCATGCGCCGGAAGGCGGTCATCAGCACGAAGCGCTTGGTGGCGTACTGGTTGATCGCGTCGACCTGGCTCTTGGCCAGCGTGATCAGCTGCGCCTTCTGGTCGGCGCTCAGGACGGTGAGCATGTTCAGGGATGCGCTGGTCAGGAAGTCGGTGTTGTGGCCCATCTCGCTGGGGTCGTTGTCGCGCAGGTACTGGAAGCCCCAGAAGTCGGCCACCTTGCCGGGCGGGAAGAACGAGTCCGCGCCCAGGTTGCCGGTCAGGAAGGCCAGCCCGTCGAAAGCGATGGTGGTCTCCTGCGCATTGTCGGAGAGGGTCTGCTCCATGGTGAAGGTGCCGGGGCCGGGCGGCGTCGTATCATTGGGCGGCGTTTGATCCCCGCTGGGCCTGGGCTTGGGCGCAGGCGCCTGCTGCGCGGGCAGGGCGGTGGCCTCAGCCGGTGGAGCTGACACCTCCATCGGCGTGGACGTTACGGGGCGGGCGCAGGCGCTCAGCAGCAGCACGAGGGCGGCGAGGGTGGCAACGATGCGGGATCGAATGGGTTTCATGGGATGTTGCTCCTGACATTGAGGTGGACATAGCCGCGGGGCGCGTCGCGACGCGCCCCTCCGACGGCCCCTCTACGTTACCGCACAACCAGCGGCACATAGGCGTGGTACTTCACGGCGTTGCTGCCCCCATCATTCGCACTGATCGTGATGGTGGTGCTTGCCGTTGTGCCCAGCAGCGCATTGGTCGGCGTGCGTAACGCCAGGGTAAGCGTTTCGTCCGACTCCGCGAGCGTATCATCGACAATTGGGATCGTGATCGTCTTGCTGGTCTCATTGGGCGCGAAGGTGAGGGCGCCGCTGACCGCCGTGTAGTCCGCGGGTGCCGTCGCCGTGCCGTCGCTCGTCGCGTAGCCCACCGTGATCGGCAGCGTCGATGTCGTGCTGAGGGTCACCATGATCGCTGCCGTTCCAGCGCCTTCGCTCACTGCCATAGTTGTCGCATTTGCGGTAATGGTTGGTGCCACGGTTGACGTGAAAAGGAAGTCGGTGTTGATCACACTCGGCACGGCGATCTCCTTCGCGAAGAGGTACGCCCCGCTGGGGTAGGCCAGCGTATCGAGCAGATCGGTGCGCAGCTTCACCAGCTGGGTCTGCTGGTCGGCGCTGAGGCTCTGGCCCACCTGGGCAAACGCCGTGGCGTAGCGGGCGATGATGTCGCCATCCAGCGCGCCGTAGCGATCCATCAGGCCCAGCACCGTGGCGCTGTCCGGGGTCTGCCCGGCGATAAACTGCCGCAGCAGCGTCGAGACATCTTTCCGGCGGTCGACGATTTCGTACAGCGCCGGTTTCTGGCTCGTCACCAGATCGGTGACCAGGGCCGCCTGGGCCGGGGTGAGCGCGGCGAGGAAGGCCTTGCCCAGGTCGGCGGTGATGTTCGTGCCGATGCTGTAGCCGGGGTTGCCCACGGCGGGCGCATCCTTCATGTAGAAGGAGCCGAAGTAGGTGCCCTGGCGCTCCGGGCAGAAGTAGACATCGGCGTCAACCGAGCCCGCGTACCAGCTGAACAGGTCGCCCGCGTAGGTCATCACCGCGACCTTCTCGTCCTGCGTCAGCGGGCGCAGTTCCACCGGCTCCGTGACCGTCGGCCAGGAGGTCATGCCTTTGCCGACCATCGCGTCGAGGTAGGCGCGCTGCGTGGCGTCGAGGTTCGCCAGGATGTTGCCCATCACCTGCGCCCGCGCGTAGCTGATCTCGCCGTCGAGGTGGTACAGCTCGGTCGAGAAGGCTTTCACCGCTTCCACATCCAGCCCGGTGGAGCCGGTGGGCAGGTCGCCGGTAAGCAGGCGACGGAAGGCGGTCATGAGCACGAAGCGCTTGGAGCCGTACTGGTTGATCGAGGCAACCTGGGCCTTGGCCAGCGTAATCAGTTGCGCCTTCTGGCTGGCGCTGAGGACGGTGAGCATATTCAGCGAGGCGTTGGTCAAGAAATCGGTGTTATGCCCCATCTCGCTGGGGTCGTTGTCGCGCAGGTATTGGAAGCCCCAGAAGTCGGCGACCTTGCCGGGCGGGAAGAACGAGTCCGCGCCCAGGGTGCCGGTGAGAAAGGCCAGCCCGTCGAAGGCGATGGTCATCTGCTGGGCGTTGTCGGAGAGGGTCTGGGCCATGGTGAAAGAGCCGGGGCCGGTTTGCGCCCCAGTGCTCGCTACAGCCTCGGGTGGACCAGCCGGCAAGGCGAGGCCAAGCACAGCGCAGCACAGCAGCAAGATGGGCCAGAGGGAGCTTGAGCGTAAGTAGTTCATTGTGGCCTCCTGATGATGGTATCGATGCACGCCTAGTACTCCGTCCATCTTATTCTGATGGGTTGAGCGTCGGGTAGAGCTTCTTG
>JBAXES010000468.1:0-4022 GCA_037140315.1 Chloroflexales bacterium | reverse complement strand
GATCGCCGCCGGGTCGGAGGCCACCTCCTCGCCGGGGGCGGCGCGACCGACCCGCACGCCCGCGGCGGGGCGCAGGGTGAGCTGCGCGTAGCGCCCCGGGGTAAGGGGCAGGCGCAGCAGCTCGCCGTGGCGCACGGTGTGGCGCTCGGCTTTCCCGCCCACCACGCTCAGATCCAGCTCAAGGGCGACCTCGCCGGGGCGCCCCTCGCCGATCAGGGTTACGCAGGTGGCCAGTGGCGTGTTGCCGCGCAGGTCGCGGTCAAAGATCGTCACCGCAGCGTCGGGGTCGAGCGAGGCCAGCGCGCCGATAGCCGGCACGAGGCCGAGGCTGTCCAGATGAACATCGAGGATCGGCTGGCCCTGATCGGCCCCGGGCTGGAGGGCATCAAGCAGGGCCAGCAGGGCCATGCCGGGGTGCGGCGCGTGGGACAGCGCGCCGCCGCAGGCGATCAGCCAGTCGTAGTCATTGAGGGGCATCTCGTCGTGCAGGGCGGCTGCGGCCATCGAGAGCGACTCGCGGGTGAGGGCCAGGTCGATCGCCAGATCCTCCGGGCTGGCCGGGAGCATGTGCGGGCGAAGCAGCTTGTTCAGCAGGCGGTGGGTGAGGTCGGCCGCGCTGATTGGGAAGGGCAGCCAGCGCGCCACGGCGGCCACGCCGCGCTCGGCCAGGATCGACGATATCCCGTAGGCCACCCCGGTGATGCCCAGGACGGCCGGGTGGTAGCGGCCGGGGGCCGCGTAGAAGGCGGAGCTACTGCTCGCGCCGCTATCCACCAGCAGCAGCCGGCGGCCCGAGCGCTCGGCGGCAAAGCGCGCCACCAGGCCCGAGACATCGCAGACCGTGCGGATCGGCGCTCCGCTCATGCGGCGCATCCCGGCGATCCCCGGCAGGCGCGGCATGATCTGCTTCTCGTACAGCCGCGCCAGCTCCAGGCGCGCCGGCTCCAGGCGCTCCTGGTCGAGGGCCGGGCGCAGGTTCTCCACCACAAAGATCTCGGCCCGGTCGGAGAGCGCCTCGACAATCCGCTCGCGGGCGTCGCTGTTGCCGGCGTAGATCACCGGTCGGGCGGTGATATCCTGGCGCTGCTGCCCGCTGCCGTCCACCGATGTGCTCACGGCGGTCAGGCCGACAATATGGGCAAGCCGGTTCACCGCGTCCACGGCGCCGTGCTCAAGCCCGCCGGCGATCAGCACGGCGTCGGGGCGCAGGCTCATCAGCGACTGCACCTGGCGCTCGATCCACGAGAGGTCCCCGGCGCTCACCAGCGGCTGGCCCGCCGCATCGTCCAGGGTCACCGACTGCAGCAGGGCGGTGTAGGTGGCGCGGCTGGCGTGCAGCGCGCTGCGGGCCGACACATCGGTGGAGATCGCCGTGATCACCAGGGTCATCGCGCCGGCGGCGCTCGTCACAACCACCAGCTGGCTGATCCCGTCGCGGTCGCTGCCCTGGGGCATAATCAGCTGGCCCTCGCGGAGCAGCTGCCGGCCGGTCAGCTCCGCGACCTGCGCCGTCGCCTCAAGCACCGCGTAGAGCGCGTTCTGGTAGGGCGGCTCGACGCTGCTGCTGGTCTCAGCGTGGCCGATCATGCGGCTCTCGCCGTCCACCTGATCCACCAGGGTGACCCTGGTGATCAGGCTGCCGATCTCGGCGACGAGCACCGAACCTAACGTGTCAGCCATATCCCCTCTGTATATTTGATTGCTGGTGGTGCGGCGCGGCTACGCCGCGCCGCACCACCAGCAATGATCGTGTGGGCGGCGGCGTAGCCGCTCCCACACCCTCGCTGCGCGAGGCGCTCAGCCGAAGAGGCTGCGCACCCAGCCAACAATAAACACCAGCCGCTCGTTCAGGGCGGTGAGGTAGGTCAGCAGGCCACCGGCGAGGAAAAACCCGAAGGCGATCATGAGCAGCCAGCGCCCGATCCGCGCGCCGACGAGCACCACCCGGCCAGTCAGCGTCTCGCGGGGCACGGTGAAGTAGAAGGAGCACAGGGTCAGCACCACGCCGAGGGCGAGCAGCACCGCGCCGACCACCTGGGCCGGGTCGCCGCCGATCGGCCGGGCCGAGTCACGCAGCTGGGGCACCAGGGTGCCCACGAGGGTGCCGCCGATGGCGAGGGCGGCCCCGACGCCAAAGACCAGGGCCAGGGGCAGGTTCGCCACCCAGGAAATCTGCTGGCGCCCCGAGACGCGCGCGAGCAGGAGGACGCCGAGCAGGAAGGGCAGCAGGAGCGCACCGAGGCTCAGCGGGTCGTTCAGCGCCGCGACAGCGGCCACGGCGCTCGGGCGCAGCACCTGGTGGTAGATCACCACGAAGGCGTAGCCGATCGAGACGCCGACAAAGAGGTACTGCACAGTGCGGAAGGCCGGGTTATCGCCCAGCAGGCGGCTGAAGACCATCAGGGTCAGCACCACCCCCAGCAGCCCGGTGGCCAGGCTCAGCATATCGCCGGTCACGCGGCACCTCGCCGAGATCTACGGGCGCGAGCCAGGGCCATGCCGAGGCCCCCGCCGATCAGCAGGATTACAAACGTCAGCACTGCCAGAGACTGCTGGCCGGTGCCTCTGGCGATAGCGGCGCTATCGGCGCCGGTGGTGAGCGCGCTCAGGGCCATGGCACCCCGCAGGCCCGCGAGATGATACACATTCGGCAGCCGCAGGTACGGCTGCACCATCGGCTCAGACTCCTGCGGCATCAGGAATGTGATCGGCACGGCGGGGGCCGCGCTATGCACCTGCTCCATCCAGCCCTGCACATCCTGGGGCTGGTCGGCCAGCACGATGATCATCGAGAGGTCGGCGATCTGGCTCACCCGCGGCGAGCCGTCCATGTTCGTCGCCAGCAGGCCCTGGGTCGCATCACGGCCCTCAAAGTCCGACCTCAGCTCGGCGCGCAGGTTTTGCGACAGAAGGCGCAGCGCCATCTCGCCGCCGGGGCGGTAGCCGAGGAGCACGTAGTCCCGCCCGCCAAACACTTTGCCATCAGGGTCGATGTTATAGCCGGCCGACCGCAGCGGCCCGCGCAGGTCGAACGATATCAGGGTGCCCTGAAGATCTGTGCTCAGCAAGATCAGCTTCGTCTTGTGGGCGATCAGCTGGCTCGTCACCACCTGCTCAAGCGGGCGCAGCTCAGCCGAGCGCTGGGCATCCCACTCGTAGGCGATCAGCACCACGTCATTCGGGCCGAGGCTGGCGAGGCGCTGCTCCAGGTCGGCGACGCCCGGTGCCTGGGGCGCGACCGTCTGAAACGGAGCGCTGATCTGTGGGGCCAGCAGGCCCACCAGGAGCACGACCGCGAGCAGGGCGTAGAGCACCCGGTCGAGGCCGATCCGGCCCCAGCGCGAGAGCGGCGCCGCAGCGGGCGGAGCGATTGGCGTGGGGTACGGCGAGCGCACGAGCTGGCCGAGCAGGGCCACTGCGGCTATCTGCTCAGGGCTACGCTGGTAGAGCCGGCGCGCGGGGGACGCCGCGCTGAGGGCGGACTGTGCGCCGCCGGCTCCGATCTCGCTCTCCGCATCATCAGCCGCGCCTAGTCGGGTGAGCCAGTCGAGGGCCTGTCCCTCGGGACTCCCAGCCGGCTGCTCAGCCTCCGCCGGTCGCAGCCAGCCCGGCAGCTCGGCCCCCTTAAAGAAGTCGTCGCCCTCAGCATCTTCGCTCGTCGACGCGCGCCGCCGGGCCTGGGATGGCATGTCGTCCAGCTTCGGGCCTCGGGCGGCGGCACGTGCGGGCGGCGGCTCATCGGCGACGCCGCGCAGCCAGGATGGCAGGCTCATATCGCCTGCGGCCGACGAACCCGAGGATGTCGTCGTATCCGATGCAGAGGCGGCGAGCCAGGGCGGCAGATCCTGCGAGGCGGCCTGGGCAGGGGCGGCGGGCGGCCCGCTGCTATCGGGCGGCCCAACTGCCTCGCGCAGCCATGTCGGCACATCATCGCCACTCGCCGCAGCCGCGGGCGCGGGCGACGCGGGGGCCGCGCCGTCATCCGCACCCCGCAGCCACGCCGGCATATCATCGTCACCCGC
>JBAXES010000467.1:0-4046 GCA_037140315.1 Chloroflexales bacterium | reverse complement strand
CACCGACAAGAGCAGCTACGAGCGGCTCAACGGCCAGGACGCGGTCAGCATCAGCGTGGTCAAGCAGGCCAAGGCCAATACCGTCGCCGTCGCCGTCGCCGCCCGCGCCGAGCTCGACCAGCTCTTCGCCGCCCACCCCGAGCTGAAGCGCGTCACCACCCTCGACCAGTCGATCCAGGTCAGCCAGTCGGTCTCCAGCTCGCTGGAGGAGATGGTCATGGCCGTGATCGCCGCCCTGCTGGTGGTGCTGCTCTTCTTCCGCGACCTGCGCAACACTCTGGTGACGATGGCCGGCCTGCCGGTGATCATGATCCTCTCGTTCGGGGCTCTGGCCCTGTTCGGCATCACGATCAACATCATCTCGCTGCTGGCCCTCTCGCTCTCGGTGGGCCTGGTGATCGACGATGCGATCGTGGTGCGCGAGAATATCTTCCGCTATATGGAGCGCGGCTTCTCGGCGCGCCAGGCGGCCAGCAAGGCCACCGCCGAGGTGGCGCTCTCGGTGGTGGCGATGACGCTGACGGTGGTGGCGGTGTTCCTGCCCGTCGCCCTGACCACCGGCATCACCGGGTTTATCTTTAAGGCCTTCGGCCTGACCGTGGCCAGCGCCATGCTGATCTCGCTGGTCGAGGCCTTCACCTTCGCGCCGATGCTCTCGGCCAACCTCTTCGGCGGCCAGCGGGTGTCTCATCACGGCCACCAGGTGCGGGGGGACGCTGCGGAGGAGGGCGACCCGGACGCCGCGCCGGTCGATGCGGCCGCCGACGAGATCTGCTGGCTCGGCCACGCCTACGAGCGCGTGCTGGCCTGGAGCCTGCGCCACCGTATGCTCCAGCTCGGCATCACCGCCCTGGTGCTGATCGCCAGCGTGGCCGTCGCCTCGGGCATGAAGGTGCAGTTCCTCTCCTCGCAGCTGACCGAGACCTTCGTGATCAGCTTCGAGCTGCCGCCAGGCAGCTCGCTCCAGCGCACCGACGCCCTGGCCCGTCAGGCCGAGGCCGTGATCCAGGCCGACCCCGACGTGATCGCCGTGCAGGAGTCGGTGGGCGGGGCCAGCACCCCCGAGCGCGGCTCGCTGACCATCCGCACCCGCGACAGCAAGGTCGCCGATGTGGTGCGCGAGCGCCTGCGCCCGCAGCTGGCCTTCCTGCCGAACCTGATCTACGGCGCCCAGAGCTTCTCGGGCATGGGCGGTACCGGCGTCACCGGGCGCAACATCCAGGTGAACGTCCGCTCGTCCCTGCCGGCCTCCGAGCTGGCCCCGATCGCGGCGCAGATTGAGGCGGCCGCGCGCAGCATCCCGGGCAGGGTCGATGTCGGCTCGACCTACCAGACCGGCCGGCCGGAGGTGCAGTTCTTCGTCGACCCGGCCCGCGCCGGCCAGCTGGGCATCACCAGCAACGACCTGGCCTCGTCGGTGCGGGCGCTGATCAATGGCGATACGGCGACCACCCTGCGCCAGGGCAGCGAGGCGATCGATATTGTCGTGCGCCTCGATAAGTCCCAGCGCAGCAGCGCCGCCGACCTGGCCGCGATCACGCTCCCGACGGCGCGGGGCGGCGTGCCGATCAGCACGGTCGCCCGCGTGCAGGTGGGCACCAGCCTCACCAGCCTGCGCCGCACCGACCTGCAGAATGAGATCGTGATCGGTGCCAACATCGGGGCGGGCCATAACCAGACTGAGCTCCAGAAGGCGCTCCAGGCGCAGATCGATACGATCACCTTCCCGCGCGACCGGGTGGTGGTGAGCTTCGGCGGCGCCCTGCAGAATATGAGCCAGGGCTTCAGCTCGCTCTTCATCGCCATGGGCCTCTCGGTGCTGTTCGTCTATATGGTGCTGGCCTCGCAGTTCGGCTCGTTCAGCCAGCCGCTCGTGATCATGCTGGCGATGCCCTTCAGCTTCATCGGGGCCTTTGTGGCCCTGCGGGTGACGGGGATGCCGCTGGATATCACCGGCATGATCGGCCTGATCATGCTGATGGGCCTGGTGGTGAAGAACTCGATCCTGCTGGTGGACTTCACCAATAAGCTGCGGGCGAGCGGGCTTGAGAAGGCCCAGGCGATCGCCCGGGCCGGGGCCATCCGGCTGCGGCCCATCCTGATGACCTCGGCGGCGATCATCGCCGGCGCGGTGCCCACGGCGCTGGGCGTCCACTTCTTCAGCAGCGGCGCGGGCTCCGAGTTTCGCCGCAGCCTGGCCGTGGTGCTGATCGGCGGCATGCTCACCTCAACGCTGCTGACTCTGCTGGTGGTGCCCACGGCCTACAGCGTGCTCGACTCGGCGACCGGCCGCCTCGGCCGGCTGTTCCGCCGCAGAGCGCCCGCGCCCAAGCCAGCGCCCGCGCCCAAGCCGACGCCCGTGGCGGCGCAGGCCGACGCCCCCGCGCCCACATCACTGACGACCGCTGAGGCTACGCCCTCAGCCCGGTCGGCAAATACCGATTAGCGGATTACGACATATAATTATGGGGGGAGGGAAATCAGCTTTCAGCTTTCCCTCGCCCTCCCATCGGATATCTAAGGAGCGCTCCCCGGATGAAATCCCGACAATTTGCCACGGTGCTGGGGGTCGGCCTGCTCGGCCTCGCCGCCTGCGCCGCGCCCGCCGCCAGCCCTAGCCCGACCGCCATCCCGACGATCTCCGCCGCTCAGGCCCCCGCGCCGACGGCGGCCCCCGCGCTGCCGGCAGTGGCGCCGACCACCCAGGCCGAGCCTGGCGCGGGGCCGGTCAGCCTCAGCAGCGCGCTCGGCGTCACCGCCGAGGGCGCGGTTATGCCCGCCCAAGACGCCAGCCTGCTCTTTGGCATCCAGGGGACGGTGGGCAAGGTGCTGGTCCATGAGGGCGATAAGGTGGCCGCCGGGCAGGTGCTGGCCGTGCTCACCACCGACGCCCTGGATCTGCAGGTCGCCCAGGCCAGCGCGTCCCTGGCCGGGGCGCAGGCCCAGCTCGCCGGCCTCGACGAGGGGCCGCGCGCCGCCGCCGTTGCCGCCGTTAAGGCCCAGGTCCACTCCGCCGAGTCCCAGCTGGCCCAGCTGAAGGTCGGGCCGAAGCCGCAGGATATCGCCAGCGCGCGGGCCGGCCTGCAGGCCGGCCAGGCCAACCTGGAGACCCAGCGCAACAGCCTCTCGGCCGCGAAGACCCGTGCGGAGTCGGCGGTTGAGCAGGCCGCCAATATGCTGCGCGGCGCCCAGGACAAGTACAGCACGATCTACTGGCAGAACCGGAAGCTCGAGTCGCTCCCCGGCGATCTGCCCCAGTCGCTCAAGGACTCGGAGGCGGCCGCGCAGCGCGCCGTGTCCGACGCCGAGGAGAGCCTGCGCCAGGCCCAGGTGGCCGCCGAGAACGCCCGCCTGGCCGAGCAGACCGGGTCGCAGGCCGCTGAGCAGCAGGTGGCCCAGGCCCAGGCCGCCCTCGATAAGCTGCTCGCGGGCACGACTCCCGAGCAGATCGCCGCCGCCGAGTCTCAGCTGGCCCAGGCCCGCTCGCAGCTCGATAGCGTGACCAACCCGACTACGGCGGCCCAGCGGGCCCAGCGCGATGCGGCGGTGGCCCAGGCCCAGGCGGCCTTCGATCTGGCGCGGTACAACCGATCACAGGCTGAGCTGAAGGCGCCGTTCGCCGGCCTGGTCGCCGACGTGAACATCGACGCGGGCGACCCGAGCTCGAGCGCCGGCGCGGCGGCGATCCGCCTGATCGACGTCAGCGCCCTCACCGCCGAGGTGGATGTGAGCGATGTCGATATCGCAGGGGTACAGGTGGGCCAGGCGGCAAGCCTGTTCGTCCAGTCGCTGCCTGCGGTCACGTTCTCTGGAAAGGTCGCCTATATCGCCCCCGCGGCGACGGTGAACGGCAATGTGCGCACCTATAAGGTCCGCATCGCCATCGACGACCAGGGCAAGCTCCTCTCCGGGATGCGGGTGCGGGCCACGCTCTCCCCCGAGCCGGCGCGCTAAGGGTAGCTCTGCTGTGGGTCTGGCAGGCATCTGCTGGTTCATGAGTCATCCCGAAATTTAACAAACCCGAGGCCTCCCGTAGTAGCATGGGA
>JBAXES010000466.1:0-4046 GCA_037140315.1 Chloroflexales bacterium | reverse complement strand
CGCGGATGGGCTGACGATCAGGCGGTGGCCGAGCACCGAGGCGGCCAGATCCTTCACATCGTCGGGGGCCACGTAGTCGCGCCCCTTGATCGCGGCCCAGGCCTGGGCGGTGCGGTAGAGGGCCAGGGAGCCGCGGGTGCTCGCCCCCAGGTAGACGTCCTCGTGGTGGCGGGTGGCCGTGGTGATCCCCACAATATACTCCTCGATCAGGTCGTCCACGTACACCTCTTTGATCACCGCCTGGAGCCGCAGCAGATCATCGATCTGGGCCACCGTCGGCAGGCTGTCGAGGGGGTGGGCCTGGCGCTGGCGCTTGAGGATGGCGATCTCGTCGAGCCGGTCCGGGTAGCCGAGGTTGAGCCGCAGCAGGAAGCGGTCGAGCTGGGCCTCGGGCAGCGGGAAGGTGCCCTCGTACTCGATCGGGTTCTGGGTGGCCAGCACGATGAAGGGCGCAGGCAGGCCGTAGGTGGTGCCGTCCACGGTGATCTGGCGCTCCTCCATGGCCTCAAGCATGGCGCTCTGGGTCTTCGGGGTGGCGCGGTTGATCTCGTCGGCCAGGACGATCTGGGCGAAGATCGGGCCGGGGCGGAACTCGAACTCGCGGCTCTGCTGGTTGAAGATCGAGATCCCGGTGACGTCGGAGGGCAGCAGGTCGGGCGTGAACTGGATGCGCTTGAAGCTGCTGCCGATCGAGCGGGCGATGCTCTTGGCCAGCACCGTCTTGCCGGTGCCGGGCACGTCCTCTAGCAGCACGTGGCCTCGGCAGAGCAGGGCGACCAGCAGCAGCTCGACCGGGTTGCGCTTGCCGATGATCACCTGCTCGACGTTCTGGACGATCCGCTCGGCGAACTGTTTGACCGTGTCCAAAGGGCGACCTCACTATAACGTTAGGGCTGCCGCCCTAAAAACCCGTGTTGTTTTGGCCAAAACAACAAGAGATTCTGGGGGTCTGCGGCCCCAGGTGCCCCCACCGCAGGCAGTATACCATCAGCCGACCTCGGCGGGGCCTACGCCTGTAGCGCCCTGCGCAGCAGCTCCTCGGGCACGTCGTCGCGCACCTGCACGGCGCCGACCGCCGTGGGCAGCACCCAGCGGATCTTCTTGGCCTGCACCTTCTTGTCGCGCATGGCCAGGGCCAGGATGGCGTCTACATCGTAGGCGGGCAGGGAGGTCTCCAGGCCGTAGGCGTGGAGCAGGGCGGCCTGGCGGCCCACCATGTCGCCGTCGCACATGCCCATGATCTGGGCGATGCGGGCCTCGGCGTGCATGCCCACGGCCACCGCCTCGCCGTGCAGCAGGCCGTAGCGCGAGAGCTGCTCGACGGCGTGGCCGACGGTGTGGCCGTAGTTGAGGGTGATCCGCTCGCCGTGCTCGAACTCATCGATGCTGACGACCTCGACCTTCACGGCCACGGCGCGGCGGATGAGGTCGCTGAGGGCCGCGGTCAGGGCGGCGTCTGCGGGGTCCCACAGGCCGCCGGGGGCCCCGGCGCCCCAGCCGCGCTCGTGGGCCAGGCGCTCCAGATCGTCAAAGAGGTCGGCGGCGCGGATGACCCCGTGCTTGATCACCTCGGACCAGCCCTCGCGGAGGGCGCGCGGCGGCAGGCTGGCCAGGGTGTCGGTGTCGGCCAGCACCAGGCGCGGCTGGTGGAAGGCCCCGATCAGGTTCTTGCCCAGCGGGTGGTTGATGCCGGTCTTCCCGCCCACGGCGGCGTCCACCATCGACAGGAGGGTGGTGGGCATCTGCACCACGGCGACGCCGCGCAGGATGGTGGCGGCCGCGAAGCCGGCCAGGTCGCCGACGACGCCGCCGCCGAGGGCCAGGACGGCATCGCGGCGCTCGACGCCGCCCGCGATCATCCAGGTGTGCAGCTCGCCGAGCTGGGCCGGGCTCTTGCTGGCGTCGCCGGGGGGCACGCTGTAGGTGTGCACGCTGTGGCCGACGGCGCGCAGGCGGGCGGCCAGGGGCGCGGCGTAGCGCGCCTCCACGGCCCCGTCGCAGATCAGCCAGAGGGCGCCGTGCAGGCCGAGGGTCCGGAGGCGATCCGGCAGGCTGGCCAGGGCGCCGGCCTGAACGACGACGGGGTAGCTGGCGGTGGCGGTGGTGACGGTGAGATGAGTCATAGCGCCCCTGTCATAATCGCCTCAAGTCCCGTGCCCACCGGCAGGATCTCATCGCCGGCGGGGACGAGCAGCAGGCCGTTGGCGCCGCGCATCGAGATCAGGCGCGAGCTGCCCTGGCCGCCGGTGCTGGCCGCCCAGATCGTATCCTCGCGCCAGCTGAGCACCACCCGCTGGTACTCGGGCCGGTCGGGCGAGGGGCGGATGGGTGCGGAGAGCCTGGCTCGCACCACCGGCCGCTCGGGGCGGGCGTCGCCCTGGAGGGCGCGCAGGGCCGGGCGCACGAAGACCTCGAAGGAGACCAGAGAGGATACCGGGTAGCCGGGCAGGCCGAAGATCAGCTTGCCCCCGGCGGTGGCGAAGGTGGTGGGCTTGCCGGGCTTGAAGTCGATCCTCCCGAAGTGGACGGTGCCGATCTCGGCCAGGATTGGCTTGATCAGGTCGCGGCTGCCCATGCTGACGCCGCCGCTGGTGAGCAAGACATCGGCCTGCTCCAGGCCGTGCAGAATGGCCGCGCGCTGGCCGGCGTAGTCATCGGGGGCGATGCCGAGCGAGATCGTCACGCAGCCAGCCTCGCGGGCGGCGGCCATCAGGGCGTAGCGGTTGCTGTCGCGCACGGCGCCGGCGGGGCGCGGGCCGCCCGGCTCCACCACCTCGTCGCCAGTGGCCAGGACGGCCACGCGCGGCCGGCGGAACGCGGCCACGCGGGTGAGGCCGAGGGTGGCCATCAGGCCCACATCGGCCGCGCCGAGCAGGGCACCGCGGGCCAGCACCGGCTGGCCGCGGGTGATGTCCTGGCCGACGGTGTGGACGTAGTCGCCGGGGCTCAGCTCGCGCTGGATGTAGAGCAGGCCGTCGCGCTCCTCGGTCAGCTCCACCGGGATCATGGCGTCGGCGCCCTCGGGCATAGGCGCGCCGGTCATGATCCGGGCGGCCTCGTCCGGGCCGATCCGCAGGCCGGGCTGGGCGCCGGCGGTCAGCTCGGCCACCACGCGCCGGGCCCAGCGACCGTCGGCGGAGCGCAGGGCGTAGCCGTCCATCGCCGACTTCGGCACGTCGGGCACGTCCTCGGGGGCGCTGACGGTGGTGGCCAGCACGCGGCCCTCGGCGGCGAGGGCGTCGATCTCCTCGGCGTCGAGCGGCGCGACCTGGGCCATCACCATGGCCCGCCCCGTAGCGATCGGCACCATCTGATAGGGCGACTCGCGGCGCATCTCGCTCATGGGTAGGCTCCGCGTTTGTGGAGAAAGGGCAGCAGTGTCGGCATTCTACCACACCCGCCCTGGCGCGAGGCGTGCGGCGTATCCGAACCACGTCGCACGCCGCACGCCCCCCCTCACACGATCTCCACCAGCAGCTCGTGCAGCCTCACGCTCTGGCCGGGCTGGGCGTGCAGGCTGGCGACCCGCCCGGCCCGCGCGGCGCGGATCTCGTTCTCCATCTTCATCGCCTCCAGCACCAGCACGGGCTGGTCGGCCGCGACCTCCTGCCCGACCTCGACCAGCAGGCGGACGACCACGCCGGGGATCGGCGCCTTGATCCGCGCGTCGGTGCTGGCCGGGCGGGCCACACCGGCGTCCATGTCGCGCACGTTCAGCGTGTGCCGCCCGCCCGACGACTGGATCCAGCGCAGGTCGCGGTCGATCAGCAGCTCGTAGGGGCGCGTGTCCACCACCGCCCACTGGATGGCTTCCGGGGTGGCCAGCGACGAGACGGCCACGCGTGTCGGGGTGCCGTTCACCGTCGCTGTCACAAAGCCATCGCTTCCCGATACGTCGCCCACCTCTACGGTGAACTCGGCCCCGTCAATTGTCACTTGGATCTTGCGCATGAGGTATGGCTTTCGCTCTAAGACAAGGTTTCAGCGTACGCTACCGTTCAGGCAATTGCACTGCATCAGGATGCGGTATTTCTGTTCCCTGTTCC
>JBAXES010000465.1:0-4052 GCA_037140315.1 Chloroflexales bacterium | reverse complement strand
GCAAGATGCACCCCCACGGCGACCAGTCGGTGTACGACGCCCTGGCCCGCCTGGCCCAGCCCTGGAACATGCGCTACCCGCTGATCGACGGGCAAGGCAATTTTGGCAGCGTCGACGGCGACCCGCCGGCCGCCATGCGATATACGGAAGCTAGATTGTCGACGATCGCCGAGGAGCTGCTCTTCGACATCGACAAGAACACCGTCGACTTCCGCGATAACTTCGACGGCTCCTACCGCGAGCCGACCGTGCTGCCGGGCATGCTGCCCAACCTGCTGCTCAACGGCGCCGCCGGCATCGCCGTCGGCATGGCCACCAACATCCCGCCGCACAACCTCGGCGAGCTCTGCGACGCGATCGTCCACCTGATCGACAACCCCGAGGTCACGGTCGAGGAGCTGAACAAGATCATCCCCGGCCCCGACTTCCCCACCGCCGGGAACATCCTCGGCACCGACGGCATCGTCGCCGCCTACGGCACCGGGCGCGGCCAGATCACCCTGCGCGCCAAGGCCCACATCGAGGAGGCCAACCGCGGCGCCTTCAACATCGTCGTCACCGAGCTGCCCTACCAGGTCAACAAGGCCCGCCTCCAGGAGCGCATGGCCGAGCTGGCCAAGGACAAGAAGATCGAGGGCATCCGCGATGTGCGCGATGAGTCCGACCGCGCCGGCATGCGCCTGGTGATCCTGCTCAAGCAGGACGCGCAGCCCAAGAAGGTGCTCAACGCCCTCTACAAGCACACCCAGATGCAGACGACCTTCGGCATCAATATGCTCGCCCTGGTTGAGAACGGGCTCCAGCCGAAGGTGCTCACCCTCAAGCGCATGCTCCAGGAGTACGTCGCCCACCGCCAGGAGGTCATCCGCCGGCGCACCGAGTACGACCTGGACAAGGCCCGCGCCCGCGCCCACATCCTGGAGGGCCTGAAGATCGCCCTCGACAACATCGACGCGATCATCCGCACCATCCGCGAGTCGCGCACGGTCGAGAGCGCCCGCAATAACCTGATCCGCAACTTCGGCCTCACCGAGATCCAGTCCCAGGCCATCCTCGACATGCAGCTGCGTCGCCTGGCCGCCCTCGAGCGCAAGAAGATCGAGGACGAGTACGCCGAGGTGATCAAGCTGATCGCCGAGCTTGAGGACATCCTGGCCAACCCGCGCCGCGTCCTGCACATCATCCAGGAGGACCTGCGCCGGATCAGGGCCAAGTACGGCGACGAGCGCCGCACCCGGATCATCCCCGACGCTACCGGCGAGGTCAGCGACGAGGATCTCATCCCCGACATCCGCGTGCTGATCACCGTCACCGACCGCGGCTACATCAAGCGCCAGGCCGCCGACGTCTACCGCACCCAGCGCCGCGGCGGGCGCGGCATCAAGGGCATGATCACCCGCGAGCAGGACCTCGTGCGCCACCTGCTCACCTGCGGCTCGCTCGACAACCTGCTCTTCTTCACCGACAAGGGCAAGGTCTACCAGCTCAAGGCCCACGAGGTGCCCGACAGCTCGCGCACCGCCAAGGGCCTGCCGATGGTCAACCTGATCTCGCTTGAGCCGGGCGAGCAGGTCACCTCGCTGCTGGCCGTCCCCGACTACGCGGGCGAGTACCTGGTGATGGCCACCCACCGCGGCAAGATCAAGCGCACCAAGCTGGAGGAGTACAGCCAGGTGCGCTCAAACGGCCTGATCGCCATCGGCCTGGAGGAGGGCGATGTCCTCGGCTGGGTCAACGTCAGCAACGGCCACGAGGATGTCCTGATGACCACCGTGCAGGGCCAGACGATCCGCTTCAAGCAGGACGATGTCCGCCCCATGGGCCGGCCGGCCACCGGCGTGAATGGCATGAACCTGACGGATGGCGACCTGGTGATCGGCATGCACCTCGTCACCCCCGGCGACGACCTGCTGGTCGTCACGGCGCGCGGCTTCGGCAAGCGCACCAAGCTGGAGGAGTACCCCACCAAGGGCCGGGCCACCGGCGGCGTGATCACGATCAAGCTGCGCACCGACGACACGGTGGCCGGGGCCGCCGTGGTGAACGAGCGCTCGCTGCTCACCTTTGTGACCTCGGCCGGCGTGGTGATGCGCACCACCGCCGATGAGATCTCGCAGCTCGGTCGGCTCACCCAGGGCGTGACGATCGTCAACCCCAGCGGCAAGGACCGCGTCGTGGCGCTCTCCGTCGAGGAGCCCGAGGAGGGCGACGACGAGTCGCCGACTATCATCAGCCCCAACGGGGTGTAGAAGAATCCACTATTGGTTGCAGCAATGGGCCAGCTTTGCTGGCCCATTGCTGCAACCAATTTTAGGGCGGCGAAGCCGCCCCTAATCCCTTACGTCGCCCACGGATACGGCCTGGCCCTCGATCAGCGGCACCGGGGTCTGGCGCACCGTCTTGACGCCCAGCTTGAGCTGATCGCCCTCGCGGCGGATCAGATCCACGAAGCGGTCTACCAGGCTCGACTCCCAGTGGCTGCCCCGGCCGTCGAGCAGAATCTGTAGCGCCCGCTCCGTATCCATAGCCGGCCGGTAGGCCCGGTCAGCCGTTATCGCCTCGAACGAGTCGACGATCGCCAGGATGCGCGCCTCCAGCGGGATCTCCTCGCCCTTCAGCCCGTGCGGGTAGCCCTTGCCATCAACCCGCTCGTGGTGCCCCTCGATGATCGGCAGGGTCGCCCGCAGCCCGTGTACCCGCTCGATGATCTTCACCCCGATCGCCGGGTGGCGCTTCATCACCGCGAACTCCTCGTCCGAGAGGGTCCCCGGCTTCAGCAGCACATAGTCGCGGATGCCGATCTTGCCGATGTCGTGCAGCAGCCCGGCGAAGTCCATCAGCTCGATCCGCTCGGCGGAGAGGCCGATCTCCTGGGCTAGCCGCACCGCGTAGCGCGTCACCTGGCGCGAGTGGCCGTAGGTGTAGGCGTCGCGGGCCTCGATCGCCTCGGCCAGGGCCTCGATCGTCTGCCGGTTCTGGTCCTTGAGGGCGTGGTAGAGCCGGGCGTTGTCGAGGGATGCGGCCACCTGGGTCGCGAAGATGCCGAGCAGGCGTCGCTCGCCGGCGTCGAAGTGCGGCTGCTCGGCGCGGCGGGCCATGTGCAGGTAGCCGATCGGCGTGTCGTGGCTGCGCAGCAGCGCCCCGGCGAACAGGCGCTCCTCGTTCGTGCCGGCGCCGCCGGCCACGCGCATGTGCGCGGCCAGCAGCTGCTGGTCGGTGAAGTCCGCTGCGAGGGCCGTGCTGCGGGGGTCCTGCCAGCCCGCCGCCGAGCGGCCCGCCAGCAGATGCAGCTGCCGCGTCTCCGGGAGGTGCATCGAGAGCGCCAGCGACTCGGGGGCGAAGCGCTGCCAGAGGAACTCCACGATCTGCCCCACCTGCGTCTCGATGTCCAGCGAGGTGGCGATCAGCTGGCTGAACTGATACATAAAGACCAAGTCCGACAGCCGCT
Source organism: Chloroflexales bacterium (assembly GCA_037140315.1). Classification (GTDB taxonomy): domain Bacteria; phylum Chloroflexota; class Chloroflexia; order Chloroflexales; family Chloroflexaceae; genus Oscillochloris. Next base: position 604 of record JBAXES010000465.1, on the reverse strand, counting down.
CCTTCTCCTGGCGGATGCGCCGCAGCTCCAGGCAGGTGCGCACCGTTCGCTCCAGGTGCTCCGCCTCGATCGGCTTGGGCAGGTAGTCGAGGGCCCCGAGCTTCAGCGCCTGCCGGGCCGTGTCCACGGTGGCGAAGGCCGTCAGCATCACCACGTCGATGTCGGGGTGGCTCTGGCGGATATGCTGGAGCAGCTCTAGGCCGTCCATCTGCGGCATCTGCATGTCGGTCAGCACGAGGTCGAAGGGCTGCTGCTCGAGCAGCTCGACCGCCACGGCGCCGTCCTCGGCGGTGGAGACATCGTAGGTGAGCCGGAGCAGCCGCTGGCAGAAGGTGCGGATTGTTGTGTCGTCCTCGACCACCAGGATGCGGGCGCGCTGCGCTGCTGTCGTGCCAATCAGTAGGTCGGCCATACCATCTCCTCAGAGGTGGTTCGGAGGGGGGCGTGCATCCTCCGAACAAAAGCCTCCCGCAGCAGGTCCTCCAGAGGCAGTCGTAACCCTCTTTCGCCAACGGTAGCAGCACAACCTGTCAGGCCGACTACAGCGAGTCGCACCGCTGGTTGCATTTTATTCATCGGGGTGGGCTGGTGAGCTGCTGGGGGG
>JBAXES010000464.1:0-4052 GCA_037140315.1 Chloroflexales bacterium | reverse complement strand
TCGTCTTGCCCGGTCAACAAAAGCCACCTGGTCTCGTGGAAGGGCGGGCGCTGGTTCCTCGCCGGCGTCAATGTGCCCTGGCAGAGCGGCGGCTTCGGCGCCGACTTCGGCACCGTCGAGGAGTGGCCCCAGCACACCTACACCCACGCCGCCACCGACGCCATGTTCGCCGCCCTCCAGGCCAGCGGCGTCAACACCGTGCGCTGGTGGGTCTTCGCCGATGGCCGCGGCGCCCCCGAGTTTAGCGCCAGCCCCGGCGGCAGCGTCACCGGCCTCGACGCCACCACCCTGCCCAGCATGGCCGATGCGATCACCCTCGCCGCCCAGCATAATATCCGCATCATCTTCAACCTCTGGAGCTTCGATATGCTCAAGGCGGAGGCCGGCATCGCGCACGGCGGCAGCCACGCCGACATGATCACCGACGCCGCCAAGCGCAGCTCCTTCCTCACCAAGGCCATTGTGCCGATGCTGGCCTACGCCGTCCCCGGCACCAGCTACACCATCGGCACGCACCCCAACGTGCTCGGCTGGGACATCATCAACGAGCCGGAGTGGGGGATCAGCGACCTCAACTCCCTGGACAGCCAGATCAGCCAGCCGGTGACCATGGCCCAGATGCAGCGCTTCGTGGCCGAGACCGCCGGCACCATCCACCGCAACTCGAACCAACTGGTGACGGTGGGCAGCGCGGCGATGAAGTGGAACAGCGACGCCGGGCTGGGCACGGTGGGCAATTACTGGAAGGACGCGGCGCTGACGCCCTACGACGCGCAGGGCGGCCTGGACTTCTACCAGATCCACTACTACAGCTGGATGAACGGCGACGGGGTGACCTGGAGCTACGCGCCGACGCTGATCGACTGGGCGGCGGGGGGCTTCGACAAGCCGGTGGTGGTCGGCGAGCTGCCGGCCAACGCGGGCGGGACGGACTATAGCGCGGCGGGGCTGCTCGATAAGCTGCATAGCAACTGCTATGCCGGCTCGTGGGCCTGGAGCTACGCCGGCGTGGACGGTGCCGGCACATGGGCTGACACCTCGGCCGCGCTGAAGACCTTCACCAAAGCCAACGCCGCCGAGGTCAACATCACCACGGCGCCGCAGGCCCCGCTGGACAAGCATGTCTACCTGCCGCTGGTGGTGCGGTGACTCTTCTGCTGGTAGCGTTGGCGGGTTCGCCGCCAACGCTACCAGCAGAAGAGTTTTATGATGGCCAGGGCTGTTGCAACGTCCCTGGGGCTGTGCCCCAGACCAGCTTTTTGTTGGGTTTGGGCGGCTTCGCCGCCCAAACCCAACAAAAAAAACAACGCGGGGGCGGCGAAGCCGCCCCCACACCCCCACCGAGAGGTGACATTGCAACAGCCTTGTTAGGGTGGCAAGCCAGCCCAAACCGCGCGTAAGAGGCGTGGTATCATGGGGGCGCACAGCTAAGCTGAGGAGCGCCCCCATGTTATTTGCTGATCTGATCCGGCCCGAGATCGCCGGGCTTGAGCCCTACACGCCGATCCTCCCGCTCGATGTGCTGGCCGCCCGCCTGGGGATTCCGATCGAGCAGCTGGTGAAGCTCGACGCCAACGAGAACCCCTACGGCCCCTCGCCGCGAACGGCGCAGGCCCTGGCGGATCTCGCCACCACAGACGGCCCCGAGGGCCGACTCTCGATCGCGATCTACACCGACCCGACCCAGACCAGGCTGCGCGCGGCCCTGAGCGACTACGTGGGGCAGCCGGCCGCCAGCATCCTCTGCGGGGCCGGTGCCGATGAGCTGATCGACCTGGTGCTGCGGCTCTTCATCTCGCCCGGCGACGCGGTGATCGACTGCCCGCCCACCTTCGGCATGTACAGCTTCGACACCGGGGTGAACGCGGGCCGGCTGATCACCGTGCCGCGCCGCGCCGACTTCGCGCTGGACATCCCGGCGATCGAGGCCGCCGCCGCGTCCAGCCGGGCCAAGGTGCTCTTCCTCACCTCGCCGAATAACCCCACCGGCAACCTCACCCCGCCCGACGAGATCGCGCGGCTGCTGCGCCTGCCGCTGGTGGTGGTGGTGGACGAGGCGTATATGGAGTTCGCCGAGCCGGGCGGGGCCGCCAGCGTGATCCCCTGGGTGCGCCGCTATGAGAACCTGGCGGTGCTGCGCACCTTCAGCAAGTGGGCCGGCCTGGCCGGGATGCGCGTCGGCTACGGGGTCTTCCCCGACTGGATGATCGCCCAGCTCTGGAAGATCAAGCAGCCCTACAACCTCAGCCTCGGCGCCGAGGCGGCGGCGATCGCCTCCCTGAGCGACATCGGCCACCTGCGGGCCAACCTGGCCCGGATCGTGGCCGAGCGCGGCCGGCTGCTGGCGCGGCTCGGCGAGCTGCCCTTCCTCGCGCCGCACCCCAGCGAGTCGAACTTCATCCTCTGCCGGGTGACACACGGCGACGCGCGCGAGCTGAAGCTGGCCCTGGAGCGGATGGGCGTGCTGGTGCGCTACTACAGCACCCCGCTGCTGCGCGACTATATCCGGATCAGCGTGGGCACTCCTGCGCAGACTGATGCGGTGATCGCCGCGCTTCAGCATGCCGGCGCCGGCAGATGATCGTGGATAAGAGCAATGAAAGCCCGTTCTAGCCTCCTGGCCATCCTTCCCTTCCTTGGAACTGCCGGCACCGTCGCGGCGCTATACGCCCTGCTCACGCAGATCAGCGTGCTATCGTTCACGCCGTTCACGGATACGCCGCTGGTCTGGCCGCCTACGGGCTTTGCGGTGGCGTCGGTGCTGGTGCTAGAGCGCCGCTTCGCCCTGCCCGGCATCTGGCTTGGGATGTTTGTCGTCAGCTCCTGGCTAGTCTTCATCCTGGATGCGCCCCTGGTCGCCCTGCTTGCCGCTGCCGCTATCGCCTGCGGGACAGCCGCACACGCCGCCGTCACCGCCTATCTGCTGCACCGCTACACCCTGATCGCAGGCCCGCACCGCGTGCGGGGCTGGTCTATCCTGAGCACCATCCTCAAGGTCGGCCTGATCGCCGGGCTGACGAGCGTGATCTCCACGACGATCAATACGGTCGTACAGATCAACATCGGGCTGGTGGGGCCGAATGAGCAGGTAAGGGACTGGGCCTTGTGGTGGATCAACGACATCTTCGGCGTCATGCTGGTTACGCCGCCTTTACTCTGGCTGGGCCTGCGCATCCGCAGCTGGCCGGCGACCCGCCAGATCGCCCTGGCCACGCTCAACATCGGGCTGATCATCTCGATTTGTCTCTTCTTCATCCTGTGGCGGATGGACCTAGATCGGATCGCGGTAGATTTCGAGGGCGAATCTACCACCGCCGTCATTACGATTCACACCCAGCTTGCCCAGTACATCCACGATGTGGAGATGCTCAGCGGCCTGTTTACCGCATCAGATCAGAGCGTATCACGCGCGGAGTTTCATACCTTTGTGCAGATGCACATGATGGGCGCAGACCAGTCGCCCGGCATACAGTCGCTGGTGTGGGCGCCGGTGGTGACGGCTGCTGAGCGCCCGGCCTACGAGGCTGCGATGCGGGCCGGGGGCTTCCCCGGCTTTCGGATCACCGAGCTTGACAAGCAAGGCATGACGGTGCGCGCCGGCGAGCGCGGCGAGTATGTGGTGACCGACTACAACGAGCCGCTTGAGACGAACCTCGCCGCCATAGGCTATGACGTCAACTCGAGCCCGATCCTGCGCGAGGCGATCGTCCGCGCCCGCGACAGCGGCGGCCCCGCCGCCACTGAGCCGATCTATGTGGCAACGAACCAGGCGCAGGGCTTCCTGATCCTCTGGCCGATCTACCGGGCAGGCGCGGCGACCGACACTGTCGCCGCGCGGCGGGCCAGCATCCGAGGGTTTGTGATGGGCGTATTCCGGATCCAAGAGATGATGGGTACAGTGCTACAGGCCCCCACCTTCAGCAAAATTGACATCTCGGTTTTTGATGAAGGGTCAAGCACCGGGGCCGACACGCCCTTCTATGTATACTCCGAGAACCTAGTACTCTGTCCATCTTTATGTGATGGATAATAAAGAGGTTTTTTGCGGAGAG
>JBAXES010000463.1:0-4054 GCA_037140315.1 Chloroflexales bacterium | reverse complement strand
CCCCGGGGGGGGCGGCGGCGGTGCCGAGCACCCCGGCATCGGCGCGCTCGTCGTAGCCGGGGATCGTGGCGAAGCGCGGGTTGCGCTCGGCCCCCCAGTACTCGCCCCAGGGGAACGCCTCGACCACGGCGTCGCCGCGCCACGCCTGGAGCCGGTCGCGGATGGCGGTGAAGGTGCGGACGTAGTCGGCGTCGTAGCGGGTCATCGTGCCGTGGATGAAGAGCACGCGGGTCATAGGACACCTCGATGCGTCGATTCTGGCGTTGCTGCGAGCAGTATAGCATGCGGGGCTAGCGGGGGTGTGGGGGCGGCGAAGCCGCCCAAACCCACCAAGAAGCCGGGTCTCGGGCGCAGCCCCAGGGACGTTGCACGAGCCCTGGCGGCGATCTCACCAAATAACGGCCATCGACCGAAAACCTGCTATACTCTTCATCAATTTTACGCCTGCGCTATGTAGGCAACTAGTGAGGTATCGTTGTCATGCAACGAATCATCCGCAAAGTGCTGGTGGCCAACCGTGGTGTCCCGGCCGTCAGAATTATGCACACCTGCCGTGATCGCAAGATCCCCACGACTGCGGTCTACAGCACCCCTGATCGGCTTGCCTATCACGTCTTTATGGCCGACACCGCCATCCACATCGGCGACGCGCCGCCGATCGAGTCGTACCTGAACGCGGACAAGATCATCGAGGCTGCGCTGCGCAGCGACTCGAACGCCATCCACCCCGGCTGGGGGTTCCTGGCGGAAAATGCCGAGTTTGCCCAGAAGGTGATCGACGCCGGCCTGATCTGGATCGGCCCCTCGCCCGAGGTGATCCAGCTGATGGGCGACAAGATCCGGGCCAAGGAGATCGCCAGGCAGTCGAATGTGCCGACCGTCCCGGGGGTCGAGAATGTCACCAGCGCCGAGCAGATCAGCGACTGGATGCGCGACAAGGGCGTCACCTTCCCGATCATGATCAAGGCGGCCTCCGGCGGCGGCGGCAAGGGCATGGTCAAGGTCGATCAGCCGGATCAGATCGTCGGGGCGCTGGCCCAGGCCCGCTCCGAGGCCAAGAAGTCCTTTGGCGATGACACCGTCCTGGTCGAGAAGTACATCGAGCACGGCCGGCATATCGAGGTGCAGATCGTCGCCGACGAGCACAAGCACGTGGTGCACCTCTTCGAGCGCGAGTGCACGCTGCAGCGCCGCAACCAGAAGATTATCGAGGAGGCCCCCTCGACCCTGGAGAACGATCTGCGCCAGGAGATCTGTGTCACCGCGGCGCGCCTGATGCGGCGGATCGGCTACACCTCTGCGGGCACCGTCGAGTTTATCTTCGACCCCTCCACCCAGAGCTTCTACTTCCTAGAGGTCAACACCCGCCTCCAGGTCGAGCACGGGATCACCGAGCTGATCACCGGGCTGGACATTGTCAGCATTATGCTCGATGTGGCCGAGGGCAAGCCCCTGCCGATCAAGCAGCTCGATGTCGTCCCCAACCGCTGGGCGCTTGAGGTGCGCCTGAACGCCGAGGACCCGAAGACCTTCGGCCCCTCGTTCGGCAAGATCACCCGCCTGCGCGCCCCCCTGGGCCCCAATGTGCGCGTCCTCCAGGGCGCAACCGAGGGCGAGGATATCCCGCCCTACTACGACTCGCTCTTCATGCTGCTGATGACCTCGGGCACCGACCGGGCCGACGCGCTGCGGGTGATGGACCGGGCGATCACCGGCGATCTGCGGGTTGAGGGCATCAAGACCCTCGCGCCGCTGCTGCTGAGCATCATCAGGCACCCCAAGTTCATCGCCGGCGACTTCTCGACCAAGTTCATCGAGCAGCATATGCCCGAGCTTGTCTCCGGCTTCCGCGAGCGCACCAGCGAGGATGAGATGCTGCGGGTCGCCCGCTACGTGGCCGAGATCTCCGCCCTAGGCCCACAGAGTTGGATGTGAGGAAGTGATATGGTGACCAATAACCCGTCCCAGCCCGCCAGCTCTCAGGGAGAGTACGCCTTCGTCCGGCCAGGTATGACCGCGCGCGAGATCGTCCAGGCCGTGCGTGACCTGGATGGCGTCTGCCTCACGTCGGTGAGCATGCGCGACTCCGGGCAGTCCGACTTCAAGAACCGCCACCGGATCTACGATCTGAAGACCCTGGCCCCGGTGTTCAACGACATGGGCCTGTTTAGCGCCGAGTGTCACGGCGGGGCCCGCTGGCACGTCGGGGTGATGAACCGCCGCGAGAGCCCCTTCGAGGAGGTGCAGCAGCTGCGGCGGCTGATGCCGAACGTGCTGCTGCAGACCCTGATCCGCGAGACGAACCTGTGGGGCTACCGGCCCTACCCCAAGAATGTGATCGAGTACGCCGTCTCGCACACCGATATTGATGTCTGGCGCTGCTTCTCGTTTCTCAACGACATACGTAACATGCGCACGGTGGCCGACACGGTGATGAAGCGCGGGCGCCTGCTTGAGCCGGCGATCTCATTCACGGTGGCCGACTGGGCCACCGACGCGTACTACCTGGGCGTGGTGGGCGAGATCGTCGCCCTGTGCGGCGGCGTCGACGAGATCATCCTGTGCATCAAGGATATGGCCGGCGTCGGAAACCCGCTGCGGATCGGCCAGCTGGTGACGACGATCAAGCAGCACTACCCCGAGCTGCTGATCCACTACCACCGCCACGTCACCGACGGCCTGGCCGTCCCGGCGCTGTTTGCCGCCGCCCAGGCCGGCGCGAAGATCGTCGACGTCCAGGAGGATGCCATGGTGCGCTTCTACGGCCACCCGCCCATCCTGGGGGTGCAGGCCTACTTCGAGGAGAATGGCATCCACGTGCATCTCAACCGGCCGGCCGCCGAGCTGGCCAACCAGAAGGTGCGCGAGTGGATCGGGCACTACGACTGGGCCGAGTCGCCCTTCAAGGGCTACGACCACGGCGTGACCAAGCACCGCATGCCCGGCGGGGCCTTCCCAAGCTCGTTCGAGCAGGCCGAGAAGGGGGGCTTTCTGCACCTGATGCCGGCGATCCTGCGCGTGATGGGGCTCTACAACCAGATCGTGCGCTACTTTGATGTCACCCCTGGCTCGCAGATCACCTGGGTCACCTGCAGCGGGATCGTCAACCGCTATGCCAAGGAGCGCGGCGAGGTCGGCATCAAGCGGCTGATCGCGCTCCTCAGCAAGTTTGTCGAGGAGCAGGGGCAGGATGTCGCGACGATGACTGAGGCGGAGCAGGACGAGCTGCTGCAGCTCTTCCGCAACGCGCCCGGCGACTTCAAGAATCTGCTGGTGGGGAGCTACGGGAAGCTGCCGGTGGGCTGGCCGGCCGACTGGGTCTACCAGAGCGCATTCGGCGACGAGTGGCAGGCGAAGATCAAGGGGCGGACTGATCTCTCCCCTCTGGAGACGCTCAAGAAAGATGACCTCGACAAGCTGCGCCAGACCCTGACCGAGGCCATCGGCCGCGCGCCGACTGAGGAGGAGTTTGTCCTCTACCTGATGCACCCCAAGGATGCCCTCAGCTTTATCGAGTTCCGCGACAAGTATGGCATGGCACCGGTGGTGCTGCCCACCGATGTCTGGCGCAATGGCCTGCAACGCTCTGGCCAGACGGTGGACTTTGAGCTCGACGGCAAGCCCTACTGCGTCGAGCTCGTGTCCGTCGGGGCCGAGCACGAGGGCATGATCCACGTGGTGATCAAGGTCAATAATGTGACCCGGGTCTACCCGGTGGCGACGCCGCGGGCCAAGAAGGTTGAGATCCGGCTGGCGAAGGGCGCCAATGACCTCGGCGCCCCGATCAACGGCAACGTGTGGCGGATCGGCAACCCGCGCCGGGGGCCGATCCATGTCGGCGATGTCGTCCACAAGGGGGAGGAGGTGGCGAACCTCGAGGCGATGAAGATGGAGAACGCCATCCTCGCCCCCTTCAACGGCCGTATCGCCGAGGTCTGTGTCAAGCTGAACGATATCGTCCAGGAGGGGCAGCTGCTCTTTGTCCTCGAGAAGGAGCTTTAAGACCATAGCTGACAAGTTAAGGTTTCCACCAATCTGTCAAGGGCCAAAACAG
>JBAXES010000462.1:0-4055 GCA_037140315.1 Chloroflexales bacterium | reverse complement strand
CTTCTTCCGCAACGCCCTGAACCTGGGCATCCCCTGCTTCACCGCCGACCTGACCGGCCAGCTGAGCGACGGACAGGAGGTCGAGCTGGGCCTGGCGGATGGCGTGATCACCACCGCTGACGGCGCGAGGATCGCGCTGCCGCCGCCGCCGGTCTTCCTGCGCGAGGTGTGGTCGGCCGGCGGGATCGTGCCCTTCTACCGCCAGCACGGGCGCTTCCCCGGTGAGACGGCGTAGTGTAAGGGCGCAGCAGCGCCGCGCTGCTGCGCCCTTACGGGGGCTTGACTCAGGCTAAGGAGGAGATTGGAGGATTATGCGAGTATGTGTCATTCCCGGCGACGGGATCGGCCCGGAGGTGCTGGGGGCCGCCGTGGACGTGCTGCGCGCCGTCGCCCCCGATGTAGAGCTGGCCCAGGCTGAGGCCGGCTGGGCGGCCTTCCAGCGCCACGGCGTGGCACTGCCTGCGGCCACCCTGGATGCGGCGCGGGCGGCCGACGCCGTGCTCTTCGGGGCGGTGGCGTCGCCGAGCCACAATGTTCCCGGCTACCGCAGCCCGATCGTGGCCCTGCGCCGTGAGCTGGACCTGTACGCCAACATCCGGCCGACGGCCGGCCCCAACGTCGATCTGGTGATCGTGCGCGAGAACACCGAGGGCCTGTACGCCGGGCGCGAGCGCCTGGAGGACGGCGGCGACACGGCGATCGCCGAGCGCGTGATCACCCGGCGGGCCAGCGCCCGGATCGTGCGCGCCGCCTTCGACCTGGCCCGCAGCCGGGCCGCCGCCGGCCGCGCGCAGCCCAGGGTGACGATCGTGCATAAGGCCAACGTGCTGCGGGTGAGCGACGGGCTCTTTCGCACCGTGGCCTTTGATGTGGCCGGAGAGTACCCCGACATCGCGGCCGATGAGCTGCTGGTGGACGTGGCGGCGATGCGGCTGGCCCAGCGCCCCGAGCTCTTCGACGTCATCGTCACCACCAACCTCTTTGGCGACATCCTCTCGGACGTGGCCTGCATCCACGGCGGCGGGCTGGGCCTGGCCTCCAGCGCCAACCTCGGCGTGGGCCGCGCCCTGTTCGAGCCCGTCCACGGCGCCGCGCCCGACATCGCCGGCAAGGGCGTCGCCAACCCCCTGGCGGCCATCGAGTGCGTGGCCATGCTCCTGGAGTGGCGACACCGCGCCGCCGCGGCCGCCCGCGTGCGCGCCGCCGCGGCCGCCGCCCTGTCCGCCGGCCCGCGCACGCCCGACCTGGGCGGATCATCCACCACCGCCGAGGTTGCTCGGGCGGTGATCGACCGGCTGTAGGGGCGAAGCATTCGACATTGTCGCGTAGCGACAACGTTGAATGCTTCGCCCCTACGGATTGTATTTATGAATATTAAGGAGAATTACCCATGACCGCGTCATGCCCCGAGTGCTCCGCCGAGATTACGCTGGCCGCCGATACGATGGCGAGCGAGATCGTGGCCTGCCCCGACTGTGGGGCCGAGCTTGAGGTGGTGAGCCTCACCCCGCCGACCCTGGCCCTGGCCCCTGAGGTCGAAGAAGACTGGGGAGAGTAACGATATGCGTATCGCCGTCCTTGCCTCGCGCGTCCGCGCCGAGGAGAAGCTGATCTTCACCGAGCTGGAGCGCCGCGGCCTTGACTATGTCAAGGTCGATGACCGCGAGCAGATCTTCGATCTGCACCGGCGCGAGTACCCGTTCGACGTTGTGCTGGAGCGCTGTATCCAGCACAGCCGCGCCCTCTACATGCTCAAGATCTACCATGACGCCGGGGTGCCCACGGTGAACACCTACCACGTGGCCAGCACCTGCGGCGATAAGTTTCTGACCACGCAGGCCCTTGTCCACGCCGGGGTGCCGACGCCCGGTAACGTGCTGGCCTTCACCCCCGAGAGCGCCCTGGAGGCTATGGAGCAGATGGGCTACCCGGTGGTGCTTAAGCCGGTGGTCGGCTCCTGGGGCCGTATGGTCAGCAAGGTCAACGACCGCGATGCCGCCGAGGCCATCCTGGAGCACCGTGACGTGCTGGGGACCTACCAGCATGCGATCTTCTACATCCAGGAGTACATCAAGAAGCCCGGCCGCGACATCCGCTCGTTCGTTGTGGGCGACGAGTGCATCGGCGCGATCTACCGCACCAGCGAGCACTGGATCACCAACACCGCCCGCGGCGGCCAGGCATCGAACTGCCCGATCACCTCCGAGCTGGCCGACCTGAGCATCCGCGCGGCCAACGCCGTCGGCGGCGGCGTAGTGGCGATCGACCTGCTGGAGACGGAGGACGGCCGCATCCTGGTGAACGAGGTGAACTACACCATGGAGTTCCGTAATAGCATCGACACCACCGGCGTGAACATCCCGGCCAAGATCATCGACTACACGCTGAAGGTCGGGCGGGGAGCTGCATAATGCTGAATGCTGAATGTTGAATGTTGAATGAGGCTGCGCCTTATCGCATTCAGCATTCAGCATTCAACATTCAACATTCAACATTATGAAAGTATCAATTGTCGGTGCCTCGGGCTACGTGGGCGGGGAGCTGCTGCGGCTGCTGCTCTGGCACCCCGGGGTTGAGGTCGCCCAGGCCACCAGCGGGCGCAACGCCGGGCGCTACCTCTACCAGGTTCACCCCAACCTGCGCGGGCGCACGGCGCTCCAGTTCGTCCACCCCGACAAGCTGGAGTCCTGCGACCTGCTGTTTCTCGCCCTGCCCCACGGCGAGGCGGCCGCCGCCATCGGGCGCTACGCCGGGCTGGCCGAGCGGATCATCGACTGTAGCGCCGACTTTCGCCTGGCCGACCCGGCCGCCTACCGGCGCTGGTACGGTGAGGAGCACCCGGCCCCCGAGTGGCTGGGCCGCTTCGTCTACGGGCTGCCCGAGGTGAGCCGCGAGCAGCTGCGCGGCGCGCGCTACGCCAGCGGGGTGGGCTGCAACGCCACCGCCAGCAACCTGGCCCTGCTGCCCCTGGTGCGGGCCGAGCTGATCGACACGACCAGGCCGGTCGTGATCGAGGTGAAGGTCGGCTCGTCGGAGGGCGGGGCGACCGGCAGCGAGAGCAGTCACCACCCCGAGCGCGCCGGCGCGGTGCGCTCCTTCGCCCCGGTCGGCCACCGCCACAGCGCCGAGATCCGCCAGGTCACCGGCCTGGAGAACACGCACCTCTCGATCACCTCGGTGGAGCTGGTGCGCGGTGCCCTGGCCACCGCCCACGCCTTCGCCGCGCGCCCCCTGGCCGAGAAGGATCTCTGGCAGGCCTACCGGGCCTTCGCCAAGGGCCAGCCCTTCCTGCGCATCGTCAAGGAGCGCCAGGGGATCTACCGCTACCCCGAGCCGAAGATCCTGGCCGGCAGCAACTTCGCCGACATCGGCTTCGCCCTCGACCCTGAGAGCGGGCGGGTGGTCAGCATCTGCGCGATCGACAACCTCATGAAGGGGGCCGCCGGCAGCGCCGTGCAGTGCATGAACCTCATGCTCGGCCTCGATGAGTCCCTGGGCCTCGACTTCCCCGGCCTGCACCCGGTGTGATCGCCCTCCCCGCGCGGGGTCTGGGATGGCAAGGCCGCCCTAAGAACCGGTTATTGTCTGTGCCCAGCAGGCACACGCCGCACTTGTTCTGCTGCGGCGCGGCGTAGCCGCGCCGCAGCAGAACAAGTTTTTTCGTGGGAGAGCGAAGCTCTCCCAAGCCCTGCTTATTGTTGGGTGTTGGCGACAAAGCCGCCAACACCCAACAATAAGCAGGGCTTGGGGCGCAGCCCTCAAATCTTTGTGAGGGTTGCGGTGGGTATGGGGAGTCACTATAATAGTGACTCAGGCGTGCAGGCTAGCGCGCCCGCACTTCTCAGTACCTTCCGCCCCACGCCGTCGCGAGGAATTATGGGCCTGATCAAGAAAGTCGGCACGAAGGGTCTGGGCACGCCGGCGGCGGATGACAGCACCCGCCAGATCCTGCCTGGTGCCGCCGACGATAGCACCCGCCAGATGCCCGCCTCGTCGGACGACAGCACCCGCCACATCCAACCGGGGCCGCCCCAGGACGGCACGCGCTCGCTCCC
>JBAXES010000461.1:0-4058 GCA_037140315.1 Chloroflexales bacterium | reverse complement strand
CCTCGGTGCCTCCTGGGCTGAACCTGATCTCACCCCGACTTTTTGAGCAACTACGATATTGACAGGCATCGCGCTTGGTAGCGCCGATCAATAAGCAAGGAGCATTGTCTTGACAAACATCTGTGTTGTTGGCACCGGGTATGTCGGCCTCACCACGGGCGTATGCTTTAGCGACCTGGGCAACACGGTCATCTGCATCGAGATCAACCCCGAGAAGCTGGAGCAGCTCCGCGGCGGAAAGTCGCCGATCTACGAGCCGGGGCTGGTCGAGCTCCAGGAGCGCAACATGCGCTCCGGGCGCCTGCGCTTCACCGACGACTACGCTGAGGCGATGGCCGAGGCGAGCCTGGTCTTCATCACCGTGGGCACGCCGATGGGCGAGGATGGCGCGGCCGACCTGAGCCAGGTGAAGGCCGCCGCGCGCAGCATCGGCCAGAACCTGACCCACCGCGCCGTGATCATCGACAAGAGCACGGTGCCGGTGGGCACCGGCGACATGGTGAGCACGATTATCGCCGAACACGTCCGCCCTAACATCGAGTTTGCTGTCGTCTCGAACCCGGAGTTCCTGCGCGAGGGCAGCGCGGTGAGCGACTTCTTCAAGCCCGACCGGATCGTGCTGGGATCAACGGATAGGGCCGCCGCCCACGAGGTGGCCGAGCTGCACGAGCCCCTGGGAGCCCAGGTGATCATCACCGACCTGCGCACCGCTGAGATGATCAAGTATGCATCGAACGCATTCCTGGCCACGCGCATCAGCTTCATCAACGAGATCGCCCAGATCTGCGAGAAGCTTGGCGCCGATGTCAAGGAGGTCGCCCGCGGTATGGGCGCCGACAAGCGCATCGGGCCGCACTTTCTCGACGCCGGCATCGGCTACGGCGGCTCCTGCTTCCCAAAGGATGTCCTAGCCCTGCATCACATGGCCGCCAGCTCGGGCTGCCACCCCCAGCTGCTCCAGGCAGTGATGGATATTAACCACGATGCGCGCAACCGCTTTGTGGCGAAGCTAGAGACGCTGCTCGGCGACCTGAGCGGGCGCCTGATCGGCGTGCTGGGCCTCTCATTCAAGCCGAACACCGACGATATGCGCGAGGCCCCCAGCATCGACATTATCAAGGCGCTCCAGGCCGGCGGCGCCCGGGTGAAGGCGTATGACCCGGTGGCGATCGAGCGGGCCGGTGAGTATGTGCCCGAGGTGACCTTCTGCGCCACGGCCTACGATGCAGCCAAAGACACTGACGCGGTGCTGCTCGTAACCGACTGGAATGAGTTCAAGCAGCTCAACTGGGAGAAGATCAAGAGCTTCATGCGCACGCCGATCATCCTCGACGGGCGCAACCTCTACGACCCGGCCGAGATGCGGGCCCGCGGCTTTATCTACTGGGGCGTCGGCCGCGGCAACCACCAGCCAACCCTGGCCGATAACGATAGCGTGATAGCATAGCCCACGGAGCTACGCTCCAGGGCTCGTGCAACGTCCTCGGGGCTGCGCCCCAGACCTGGCTTTTTGTTGGGCTAGGGTGGCGAAGCCGCCCTAGCCCAACAAAAAAAGAACGTGGGAGCGGCGAGGCCGCGCCCACATCCCCACCGGGAATGGTACACTGTGTCTGTTCCATCCTACCTGGAAAGGCAGTCAACACATGAAGCCAGAACAGGCAACGCTCTTCTTTGATACGCTGCTCCAGAACCTGCCTGACGCGCTGGTGCTTGGCTTCGATAAGGACTGTCGCTATATTGAGGCCCAGGGCGGCGGACTGGAGCGTATCGGTGTCTCCCGCGAGTCCTTGCTGGGCCGCACGCTCTGGGAGGCGATGCCCCCACTGGTGATCCAGGCGGTGGAGTCGGGCTACCGGGCGGCGCTGGCCGGCGAGCGCTCGCAGATCGACCTGAACTTTGACGGCGGCATCTACGAGTACATTATGGCCCCCGTGCGGGATGCGTCGGGGGCGGTGTTTGCCGGGATCGCTATCATCCGCGATATGACCGCCCAGCGGAACTCCGAGTATCAGCTCCAGGTCATCGCCGGGCAGGAGGCCGCGCTGCGCGAGCTAAGCACGCCGCTCATTCCCCTGGCCGACAATATTGTAGTGATGCCGATCATCGGCACCATCGACGCACGGCGCGCCCAGCAGATTATGGAGACGCTGCTTGAGGGGATCGCGGAGAACCAGGCCGATGTGGCCCTGCTCGATATTAGCGGCGTGCGACTGGTTGACACCCAGGTGGCCGATGCGCTGCTGCGGGTGGCCCAGGCCGCAAAGCTGCTCGGCACGCAGATCGTGATCACCGGCATCCGCGCCGAGGTCGCCCAGACGGTCGTACACCTCGGTGCCGATATGACCGGGATTATCACCCGCTCGAACCTCCAGGACGGCCTGCGCTACGCCCTCACCATGGTGGGGGCCGATATGGCGCACACCTCCGTCTTCACGCGAAAGGCCTAGCCGGCGCTGCTGGCGTCTTCTGGTCTAGCCCAGGCGCAGGGCCTGGCGCTTCATATAGGCCAGGATGGCGCTGATCCCGTTGAGCCGCTGCGGGCTGAGTACCCGGTGCAGGCCCATCTCCTGGATGAAGTCGGTCTGCACGGCGGCGACCTGCTCGGGCGTGGAGCCGCGCAGGCCCTCGGCGAGCAGCGCGGCGTAGCCGCGGGTGGTCGGCGCCTCCTGGGGCACGTCGAAGTGGAAGCGCACCCCCGCGCCCTCGCGCTCGGCGTGGACGAAGACTGGCGACATACACTCGTGGACCCGCTCCATATGCTGGTGGCCCTGGAGCCCCTCGGGCAGCGGTGGCATACGGTCGGCGTACTCTAGCAGCAGCTCCAGCTTCTCGTCGCGGTCGCTGGCCCTGAACTCCTCGACGATCTCGCGCAGGCGCGGCGGCAGTTCTGACGCGGCCATCTCTACTCCTCCGTAAGGGCGCAGCAGCGCGGCGCTGCTGCGCCCTTACGCTAGCGCCCGCCGCGCTGCTGGAGCAGCCCGATGAGCGAGTTCAGCACACGGGCGCGGTAATCGGTGGCGGTGGCCACGTTCCGCTCGTGGATCTCAAACAGGGTGCCGTCGAGCTCCAGTCCACCGTCGCGGCCGGTGCGCATGGGGACCACCGTCTTGCTATCGCCGTCGAGCTTCACCTGCGTGTAGGCGCCGGGGCGCTCGGTCTCAAGGTCAGGCGTCGCCGTGGCGCTGGTCAGAACGTAGAAGGTCTTCACCTCCATCTCCGACGCATTCTCGATGTAAGCGGCAATCTTCTCGGCGGCGGCGCGGATGGAGTTCTCTAGCTCGGTGGGCATGGTCGGGTCACTCCTTCGTGGTCTAGCTGCTGCGGATATCGGCGAGTAGCTGATCGACAAACTTCCAGGCGGCCGGGAGGGCGGCGACGGCCCCTAGCGGCGAGCTGATCATAGTCGCCACAATTGCAGCGCCGCGTAGCACGGTGGTGAAGGTGCGCAGCATGGCCGCCCGCGACTCGAGGGCCAGGGCCAGGGTGCGGCGGTGTAGGTCGGCCTGCTCGGGGTTGATCTCGGCCACCAGGAGCGAGCGCACGTCGCCCGTCCAGCCCACGCTGGTACGCCCGATCAGCACCTGCTCCACCTGCGTCTCCACCACCGCGTAGTTCGTCAGGGTCTCGTGGACCTGGGCGGCGAAGGCGCGGAACTTCTCCTCGGCCTCGTCCCAGCCCGAGCTCGCCGCCTCGCGGATGCCGAAGCTGCCGGTGCCGCTCTCGGCTGCCCGTAGCTCGCCCACGAGGCCCATCAGCTCCAGCTCGGGGGCGGGGGTGCGCCCTGCGGCAGCGAAGCTGACTCCGCCGCCGGCCACCCGCCTGATGCGGGCCTGGGCCGTCTCCAGGGCCACCGCATGGGCGCGCAGGCCACGCCCGGCCCGTGGATAACCCGCCCGGCCCCGCCAGTCGCCTTCAGCGCCGGCTCCGCCCCCGAGGCGGGGTCGCCGGTCTGGCGTTCAGCTCGGGCTCCGCGGCCGTCACCTTCAGCATCCTCAACATCGCCGGCGCCGGCGACCACGTCGTGAGCGCCAACAGCCTCTACGGCGGCACGTACAACC